>DASTPO010000329.1:0-19581 GCA_035762225.1 Candidatus Angelobacter sp. | reverse complement strand
CAATCGAATTCGAAAGCCTGTTCTCCGAGCATTTCCATAGCGATAGCGGCCACTGTTACGTTCGGAGGTGAAAAAACCGGGATTGCCGCCCCACGGAACTTCCAGCTTTCCGCCCCCGTAACAACTACCATGAAGAGCGGCCAAAACCATGATAATTTTGCCGTTCCGTTAATAACAAGGTTCTTCTCGCGTCAGGTAAACAGAGGAGCACCGTACTAAATTGCAGGCCACAATGCAAATAACGCAGGCGAATATGGCAGCCATGGCCGGAGAGCCTTTCCGTCCGGGGCTGGAGCAGATGTTTCTCGACCACAAGGACCTCGTATTCCGGGCGGCGTATCGCGTCACCGGCAATGCCAGCGACGCGGAAGACGTGCTGCAAAACGTCTTTCTCCGTCTTGCCCGGCTGGAACAATTTCCCGAGATCTCCAACCTTCCGGGATATCTGCACCGCTCCGCAGTGAACGCCTCTCTTGACCTGCTGCGTGGAAAAAAAGACTCACAAACCTTCTCGCTCGATGAGGACCCGAACCAGGCCGAAGTGGTATCGACTGACCATGGCCCGCGCTCGGCCGAACTCAGGGACTGGCTGCGCCACGCTCTGGCCCGCCTCAATCCCCGCTGGGCGGAGATGTTTGTGCTTCGATTTATAGAGGATTACAGCAATCGTGAAATAGCCGGAATCATGAAAACCTCGCCCGCCGTAGTTGCCGTGGTACTGCACCGTACGCGTGCTCTGCTCAAGAAAGACTTTAAAGGACTGACAAGAGGTACCAGATGAAGAACCCAGGCAACGATCCAAAGCAACAGCTGGAGCAGGCGTTGGCAGCCTTGCGCGCCGATCAGCCAGAAAACGATGTCATGAAAGCCGCCGGAGCGCGCGTCTGGCAGCGCGTCAGCCAGGAAGTTTCTTCTCCGGACTTCGCCCGCGCTGAAGCTATCAGCGGCTGCGCCGACGTAAAAAATCTGCTGGCCCAATATCGCGACCATAGTCTTTCCCCGGCCCGGACCTTGCTGGTGGAAGCGCATCTCCATGATTGCGCCTCCTGCCGTCGGGAAGCGGAAGACAGCCCGCGCGATCGCGCTTCACTGCTTCCCTGGAAGCAGGAGCTGCCCCAGGTCCGCAACACCGGTTTTCGCTGGGTCGCTGTGGCCGCGGCCGTGGTGGTATTCGGCTTCGCTGCTTATCTGCTTCAAGGCAGCTTCTTTAGCGGACCCAAAGGCATGCGCGCGCGCGTGGAGTCATTCCAGGGCGGCCTTTACCGCATTGGTTTCAACGGTGAACAGCCTCTCAAGATCGGCGATGAACTGGCTGAGGGCGATCGCGTCCGCACCGCCGGCGACTCGCATGCCATGCTCCGCCTGCGTGACGGCTCCATGGTCGAAATGAATGAGCGCGCCGAGTTTGGCGTCTCCATGGGTCGCAAGGATACGACCGTGCAGCTCGCGCGCGGCAACATCATCATCCAGGCTGCCAAACGCTCCAGCGGACATCTCTACGTTGATTCGCAGGATTGCCGCGTCTCCGTTACCGGCACGGTCTTTTCCGTGAATTCCGGCATGAAGGGTTCGCGCGTCTCTGTGATTGCAGGCGAAGTCCGTGTGGCCGAATCGGGCGCGGAAAAAATCCTTCACCCGGGTGACCAGCTCTCCACCAACGCCAGCCTTGCTACCGTACCGGTGAAGCAGGAGATCGCCTGGAGCCAGAATCTGGACAAGCATCTGGCGCTGCTGGCGGAGTTCGCTCATCTCAGCAACAAGCTGGAGACCGTCCAGCTTCCCGGGGTGCGCTTCCAGAGCCATGTGCTCTCCACGCTGCCCGCCAACACCGTGCTCTACGCCGGCATTCCCAACCTCGGCGACGCCGTGCAGCAGGCCAACAAGCTTTTCCAGCAGGAGCTTCAGGAGTCCGCCGTGCTACGCGAGTGGTGGCAGGAGGCGCAATCGCATCATCAGGATGGCCCGGAATTTGACGAGATCATCAACTACGTTCACGATCTCGGCCAGTATCTTGGCGATGAAATAGTCTTCTCCGTCTCGCTCGACGGCCACAACGGCCATCCGCTGGTGGTCGCTCAGGTGCAGCGTGACGGCCTGAAACAATTCATCCAGCAGGAAGCCGCGAAGTATGACGGCATCAAGTCGGATGTCCGTATCGTTGATCAGCAGGAACTCAATCAGCTCTCCGCCCGGGGAGAAGGGAAGGGACTGCTCATTCTTGTTCGTCCGGACTTTGTCGCAGCCGCGGCGGACGCAGCCACGCTCAAGCAATTTGCCGCCGGTTTGAACCAGGGTGGCGGCGGCTTTGCCGCAACTCCGTTCGGCCAGCGCATGGCCGCGCAATATCCAAACGGCGCGGAGATTCTCTTCGGCGCAAATCTGGCCGAGATGGCGGTCTCGCATATGCCGCACTCCGCCGCTCACGGGCCAAACTTTGCGGCCACCGGCCTCTCTGACGTTGAATACCTGATCGCCGAACGCAAGGGCAGCGGCGAGCAGCTCCAGAACCGCGCTCAGCTGACCTTCAAGAGCCAGCGTCGCGGCATGGCTTCATGGCTGGCGGCCCCTGCGCCCATCGGTGGTCTGGATTTCGTCTCCCCGGATGCCGGCGCCGCGGGAGCCTTCATCTCCAAGAGCCCGTCGGCCATGTTCGATGACTTCCTCAGCATCGTGGGCTCCACTGGCAATCAGGCTTCGGAACATCTCTCGCACGTGGAATCGGAGCTGAAAATCCGGCTCCGCCAGGATGTCGTGGACACCCTGGGAGGCGAAGCGACATTTGCCCTCGACGGCCCCATCCTTCCGACGCCTTCCTGGAAGGTGATCATTGAAGTGCGCGATCCCGGCCGCCTCCAGTCCACCATCCAGCAACTGGTCACAGACGTAAATGACCACGCCGGCGCCGGCGAACATCCCGGACTGGCCCTGGATCAGGAAACCTCCAGCGGCCTGGTTTTCTCCACCATTCGTTCACTCGATGCAACAAAACCCTTTGAGGTTACGTATACCTTCACTGACGGTTATATGATTCTCGCTCCCAGCAAGGCACTGGTCATGAACGCGATTACCATCCACCAGAACGGGAACTCGCTGGCACGCTCAGCCGAGTTCCGCGCCCTGTTGCCGCAGGATGAACACCCGGATGTTTCCGCGGTGCTTTACCAGAATCTTGCTCCCGTCATCGCTCCCATCGCCAGGCAGCTCTCGCCTTCGCAGTTGCAGTCGTTGCAGCAGCTGGCGGCGGAAACCAAACCCAGCGTGGTCTGCGCCTATGGTGAAAACAATGCCATTCGCGTGTCCACCAGCAGCCGGCTTTTCGGCTTTGACCTGAACACCCTGGCTCTCTCCACATTGATGAAAGTGGCGCAGCCCGGACAAACGCATAACCTGCGCTCGCATTAAGGACTGAGGCCGGATGCCTGCCATCATCGAAATGCAAAACCTGACAGTGCGCCTGGGAAATCGCGTCATCCTTGACCGGTTGAACGGCTCGCTGTCAGGCCGTTGTATTGGCCTGCTCGGCCCCAATGGCTCGGGCAAATCCACGCTGATCAATACGCTGCTCGGCTTTTACCCGCCGGTCGCCGGCGGCGCCCGCGTTTTAGGCAAGGAAGTCCAGCACCATCTCCGCGAGTTGCGCGCCGCCATCGGCTACATGCCTGAAAGTGACGCCTTCATCGCCGACATGAGCGGCGTTCGCTTTGTCCGCTATATGGCCGAACTCTCCGGCCTTCCCCGCAGTGAAGCCATGGAGCGCGCTCACGAAGCTTTCTTTTATGTCGGCCTGGGTGAAGCCCGCTACCGCAAGCTGGGAACGTATTCGCTGGGCATGAAGCAGCTGGCCAAGCTGGCCCAGGCCATCGCCCACGGGCCGCGCCTGGTGCTGCTGGACGAGCCCACCAACGGCCTTGACCCTGAAGCCCGCGTCCGCATGCTGCAGCTGGTGCGCGAAATTCGCGACACCGGCGAGGTCACGGTGCTGATCTCCTCCCACCTGCTGCGCGATATCGAAGAGTGCTGCGACCAGGTGCTGATCCTGAAAGAGGGAAGAATCGCCGCGCTTTGCAACCTGGAAGAAGAGCGCAAGGCCAATCTGAAATTCCTGGAGCTTGAGGTCACCCAGGGCAACGGATTTCTCGAGTCGGTCCGCGGCCTGGGGTGCGAATGCGCCAGCTTCGGCGCCGGACGCGTCCGCATCATTCTTCCTGACAACATTGACCTGCGCCAGATCTACCGCACCGCCGCCGAGCACGAAGTGCAGATTCGCCGCATGAACTACCGGAGAGACACTCTGGAAGACATTTTCCTGAAAGCCATGGCCGGCAGTCCGCAGGCACAAGGGAGCGCCAATGGCCGTTTATAAACGCACCTACAAAGCCTACAGCGGTCCGCTCACGCCCGCTTGGTCGCGCTTCACCGTGCTCTCACGTTATGGGCTGGCCAACCTGTTTGCCTCGCGTCCGTTCACCGCATACACGGTTTTGTGCTTCATCCCTTTCCTGATCGGCCTGGCCTACATCTACATCGTTCATAGCAGTACGGCTGCGGCAGTATTGGGAATCAGCGTGGGCAATGCCATGCCGGGAACGGTAAACAACGTATGGTTTGTGGGCTTCCTGGGATGGGAAGTCGCGATGGGCTTCATTCTGGCTGCCTGGGGCGGCCCGGGGATGATCACCAAGGATTTCGCCAACCACTCCGTGCAGCTTTACCTGAGCCGTCCGATCTCGCGCGCGGAATATCTTTTCGGCAAGGTCTCTGTTCTTGGCGCATTGCTTTCCTGCACCACGTGGATTCCCGCCCTGCTGCTTTTCTTCATCAAGGCCGAGTTGCAAGGCCATGGCTGGCTCTGGGACAACCTCTGGATGGCCGGCGCCATTGTTATCGGCTGCCTGCTCTGGATCGCCACCATCGCTCTGCTCTCGATGACCGTCGCTGTCTGGGTCAAGTGGCGAATCGCCGCCACGGCACTCATGCTCGCGATTGTCTTTTTGCTGCCGGCGCTGGGCGCGGTAGTCGACCTGATTTTGCGCACGCAATGGGGCAATCTGATCAATTTGCCCTATGTCATCTCCGTGATCTGGGCCCATCTCTTCCGCCTGGATTCGCTCAACCGGCATCACGGCGGCTTTGACGCCATCCCGCTCTGGTCAGCCTGGGCATCGCTTCTCTCCATCTGCGCCTTCTGTGTCTGGATGCTCGACCGCAAACTTCGGGCCCGTGAGGTGGAGCGCGCATGACCACCAGCAGCAACACCATCGTTTTTGAAAACGTCTCCAAGTTTTATGGCGAAGTCCTCGGCGTCAATCACGTGAACCTGACGCTGCCTCCCGGCGTCACCAGCCTGGTTGGACCCAACGGATCCGGCAAGACCACGCTCATGAATCTGCTCACCGGCCTGGTCCGGCCGACGCAGGGCCGCGTCAGCGTGCTCGGCCTTACTCCCGACGAGCCGGAAGAATTTTTTCGCCACGTCGGCTACTGCACCCAGTTCGATTCCTTCCCCAAAGGCGTTACCGGCTTCGAGTTTATCTATCAGCTTTTGCTGCTGCGCGGCTTGAGTTCCGGCGAAGCCAGGCGGCTGACCGCGGAAGCCATTGAGCGCGTCAACATGACAGAAGCAGCACATCGTCGTGTCGCCGGTTACAGCAAAGGCATGCGCCAGCGTATCCGTCTCGCGCAGTCCATTGCGCATCACCCTACGGTTCTGGTGCTGGATGAACCGCTGAACGGCCTCGATCCCATGGCCCGTTCTGAATCCATTGCGCTCTTTGAAGCACTGGGCAAGCAGGGCATGCACGTGGTGGTGTCCAGCCATGTACTGCACGAAGTCGACAAGATTTCCGACCAGGTTGTGCTCATGAGCTACGGTTACGTGGTGGCGGAAGGCCAGATTCACGGCGTCCGTACCGAGGTGAAGGAACATCCCATGCAGATTCTGGTTCGCTGCCAGAACCCGAGCCTGCTGGCTTCGCGCCTCTTCGCCCAGGACCATGTGGTGGAGGCCAAGCTCAATAATGATCGCAAGGGCGTGCTCGTGCGCACGCGGGACGCCGAACAGTTTTACCAGCTTCTGAACCGCATCGTGGTGGAAGAAGATTTCCAGGTCGATACCGTCGCGCCCAACGATGACGACGTGAATTCCGTTTACCAGTACCTGATCGGCAGTGGAGGAGGGACGGTATGAGCACCGCCGCCGTGGCACGCAAACCGTTCGCGGAACTTCCGTGGCAGCTGTGGGCCTCGCAGTTCGCCGCCATCCTGCGCATTGAAGTCAAAAAGACCCTCTGGATGCGCCGCAGTATCTGGATTTACCTGCTGGCGTTTGCGCCCACGGTAATGTTCGGCATCCACGCGCTGGCCAGCCCCATGGGACGCCATTGCAGCCTGGCGGAAGACACGCGCATCTTCGCTTACCTCTTCCAGATGTTCTACCTGCGCGTCGGCATCTTCTTTGGCTGTATGGGCCTCTTTACCTGGCTCTTCCGCGGTGAGATCGTGGAAAAAAGCCTGCATTATTATTTTCTCTCGCCGGTTCGGCGGCAGGTCCTGGTGGCGGCCAAGTTCGTCGCCGGCCTTATCACCACCTCAGCGGTCTTCTGCGCTTCGGTCATCCTTTGCTTCACGTTTTGCTATGGTCACTTCGGAGCGCCGGGACGCGCCTACGTGTTCAATGGTCCTGGACTCGGCTACCTGATGTCTTACCTGCTCGTCACGGTGCTTGCGTGCCTTGGATTCGGATCAATTTTCATGGCGCTCAGCCTGGTATTTAAAAATCCCATCCTGCCGGGAATCGTAATCCTGCTCTGGGAAACCTTTCACGCGGTTGCGCCGTCGTTGTTGCAGAAGTTCAGCGTCTCCTTCTACCTGAAGCAGCTGTGCCCGGTCACAGTCCCTCCGGATGGCCTGATGGCGCTGTTCACCGTGGTGGCCGAGCCGGTGTCGCCATGGCTGGCGATCCCAGGACTGATCTTGCTGTGCGCCGCAATTTTGACCTTTGCAGGAGCACGCATTCGCCGCACCGAGATCAGCTATCTGGCTGACTGACGCAGCCTATTTCTGCAAGTAAGGGTTCGTCTCCCTCTCGTCGCCGATCGTGGTCACCGGGCCGTGTCCTGGCACCACTTCAGTTTCATCCGGCAGCGCCAGCACATGCGTATGCAGTGACCGCATGATCTTCTCCATCGATCCACCGGGAAGATCTGTCCGGCCAATGCTGCCGGCAAAAAGTGTGTCGCCGGCGATCAGCTTTTTCTCTGCGGGAAAATACACGCAGATGCTTCCTTCGGTGTGGCCGGGCGTGTGAATCACGCTCGATGAAATGTCGCCCACCTTCAGCACCCGTCCCTGGGCCACGGCCTCATCTACTTTCACCTCGCCCGGTGGCCTCATGCCCACCCACGCCGCTTGCATATCCAGCATCTTCAGCAGGGCATAGTCATTCTGGTTCATCAGAATCGGCGCGCCCGTGGCCGCTTTCAGCTTCATGGCGCCGCCCACGTGGTCGATATGGGCATGCGTAATCACAATCTGTTTGAGCGTGAGCTTTTCCGCGCGCAGGATGTCCAGGATGCCCTCGATCTGGTCGCCCGGATCGATCACCATGGCTTCATGCGTCTTCTCGTCGCCGATCACCGAGCAGTTGCATTGCAAGGGTCCGACAGGAAAAATCTTGTGGATCATGGGATTATGCTACTAGCTGTGAGTGACCTCCGCCAGCCAATGCCTTCAACGAGCGCGCGTAATCGTCGCTCTGATGAAGGCAGTAGAATCCAAATGTCATGCTCCCGATTCCTTCCGCGCTCAGGTGGCTTGAAAATTCGTTAGACGGCCGCGAGTGGTTGAACGTGCTTCCCGCGCGGATAAAAGCTTGCGCTGACAAGTGGACGCTGAAGCTGGAGGTGCCCTACCAGCAATCGTTTGTCTCCATCGTCTTTCCCGCCACGCGCGCCGATGGATCGCCCGCCGTGCTCAAGCTTCAGTACCCACATCCGGAATCGGAACATGAACACGAAGCCCTGCGCCTTTGGAACGGTCACGGTGCGGTCCGGCTTTTCGATTACGATCCGGAACGTCATGCGCTGTTAATGGAGCGCTGTGAACCAGGCGACCATCTCTCTGGTGTCGGGGCTGAAGAAGGGTTGGATGTTTTCGCAGGCTTGCTGCCCAGGCTCTGGATACCGGCAGGGAAGCCCTTCCGGTCCCTGCTGGATGAAGCTGCTGGCTGGCTCATGCAGCTGCCCTTGAGTTGGGAAAGTGCAGGCCGGCCGTTTGAGGTAGCGCTTCTGGAGGCCGCCCTGCAGGCGCTCAATCACCTTTGCGACACGCAAGGGGAACAGGTTCTGCTGCATCAGGACCTCCATAGTGACAACATTCTTCGGGCTGCGCGCGAACCCTGGCTGGCGATCGATCCCAAACCTCTCACCGGTGAAAGAGAGCTCTCGTTGGCGCCAATCATTCGCGGCTATGAGTACGGCCACAGCCGCACTCACGTCATCAACCGCTTGGATAGGCTCTCCACCGTGCTTCGGTTGGACCGTGAACGCGCTCGGCTGTGGGCTTTGGCCCAAACCCTCGCCTGGGGATTCGAAGGCTCCGTCGCACATGACAAACATCTGGAGACGGCAAGATGGCTCTGGCAGGCGTGAACCGCAATAGAACGGGCCGCTCGAAGGCGGCCCTGATTTCCGTTATTCGCTGCTGTGTTACTTTTTAGGCGCGGCCGGCGTCTGCACCGTGTCCATCACTGAGGATGATCCCCTGCGGCTGGCCAGATACGTCAATGCCATGGACGTCACCATAAAGATGATGGCGCACCAGGTGGTCAGGCGGGAAAACGCTGTGGCCGTTCCGCGCGGGCCAAACGCCGTCTGGCTGCCCATGCCGCCAAACGTAGCGGCAATGTCAGCGCTCTTTCCGTGCTGCAGCAGCACAACAACGATCAGCACCAGGCATACGATCACGTGAATCGTGGTTAATCCATAAATCAGCATTCGGTCTCCAACTTCCTTTCAAAGTCTTGGTGCGGAAGGGGGGATTTGAACCCCCACGCCTTTCGGCGCCACCCCCTCAAGATGGTGTGTCTGCCAGTTCCACCACTTCCGCTCTGGCCCTATCTGACCCACCTTGGGCGCTGCTCGCCAGTATGGGAGAAAAGGAAGGTTCATTATAGCAAACCTTGCTCCTGCCCAACGGAGCCGCCGCCGGCCGGCCCATGCGTTCGTCTCTGCCGCATGGAGTCTGATCCGCGTTCCTGGTGTATTCTTTTCCTCGCAATGAAAACGCTCCGCCTCATCCCAGCTCTCGTGGCTTTGTTATGGTTCTCATCCATCGTGTCGGCCCAGTGTGGTGACGCCAAACCCACCTCCCCCTCTGCTAAACCCAGCCAGCCTGAAATCCCCGCCGCGGCCGCCGATACCAAGTCGCCGGCCCAGCAATACTTTTTTGTGTTTCTTCGGCGTCCGCCCAACCCTCCGCAGTTGAGCAAGGAAGCTGGCGACAAGCTGCAGGAAGAGCACATGGCCAACATCCGCAAGCTCCATGCCGAGCACAAACTGGTAATAGCCGGACCGTTTCTGGATAACGGCGACCTTCGCGGAATCTTTGTGATGAAAGCCGGCTTGCTCAAGGAAGCTCAGGACTGGGCCAACTCAGACCCCGCCATCAAAGCGGGCCGCCTGGTGGCTGATGTTCACGGGCCATGGGCCATCTTGCCGGGTGGAATCCACGAAACCGACACTCCGAATTCCCTCGAGCAATACACCCTTCTCGTGGTGACGGCGGGCGGCAACTGGGACCCGAAGTCACCGGAATTTCAGGCTGTTCTCAGCCGGCATCTGGCGTATCTAAAGAAGCTGATGGAGCAGAAGACCCTGGCTCTTGCCGGACCGTTTCTCGATGGTGGCGATCTGAAGGGAATCTTCATCTACGCCGTTCCCCAGGACGAGGCATTAAAGCTGGAACAGGAAGACCCAATGACGAAAGCAGGTTACTTCAAGCTCGAACCGCATCCCTGGGCCACAGCCAAGGGCGTGCTGGCGCCCGGCCAGCCCCTCAAATAAATCTCGTAAGCCTGGGTTTTAAGACCCGAACTAAATCGGCAGGTCAGTTTGCGGGCGCCAACCCAGTCCTGGCCTCGGCTCGGTTCGTTACCACTTCACGATCGCGGCCAGGGATTTTGGCTCCAGGCTGGCTCCGCCCACCAGCGCGCCATCAATTTCCTGTTGCGACATCAGGGCCCTGGCATTCTCGGGCTTGACGCTTCCGCCATACAGTATCTTCATTTGCGTCGCTACGCCTTCGCCAAACGCCTCTGCAACTTCAGCGCGGATCACGCGATGCGCCTCGGCGGCCAGTTCCGGAGTTGCAGTCTTTCCCGTCCCGATCGCCCAAACCGGCTCGTAAGCCACGATCATCGGTATCGCTTCTCCGCCAGATATTTCGCGGAACGCAACGCTGCACTGCCGCCGCAAAACTTCTTCTGTAGTACCCGCCTCGCGCTCCTGAAGCACCTCTCCCACGCAGACAATAGGTTTCAACTGCGCCGCCAGCGCGGCCCGCAGCTTCAGATTCACCGTGTCATCGGTCTCGCCAAAATATTGCCGCCGCTCCGAGTGTCCGATGATCACATGCGAGCATCCCAGCGCCCGCAGCATCTGCGCTGAAACCTCCCCGGTATACGCGCCCTCTTTTTCCCAGAACATGTCCTGGCCGCCCACGCCGATACGGCTGTCGCGCGTGGCTTCAACCACGGCAGGCAGCGCCACAAAGGCGGGGCAGAGAACAATCTCGTCCCGCGTATGTTCCCAGACCAGGGGCAGAAATGCCGCGACAAAAGCCTGCGCCTGCTCCGGCGTTTTGTGCATCTTCCAGTTGGCGGCGATCAGCTTTTTTCTCATGAGGCGACTGGTTCCGGTGTGATCTGGAAATGGGGAAAGTCACGGCGCAATTCTTCTGCAGCGTGTGCGTAAGCCTTGTACGTCGGCTGGCCGAACAGCACAAAGCGCACCAGCTTCACTGACTTTGGCTCATGCAGCAGATGGGCCACCGCGCGCAGCGCAATCTGTGCCGCCTGCTCCACGGGATAGCCAAAAGCGCCGGTGGAGACCGATGGGAAGCTCACGCTTACGCATCCCTTGCGGTTTGCCTCTTCCATGGAGTGGCAGTAGCAGCTCTCCAGGATCTGCGGCTCATTCACCTTGCCGCCCTGCCAGACCGGACCAACCGTATGAATTACGTATTTGGCTTTTAATTTTGATCCCGACGTGGTGACTGCCTGGCCGGCGGGCAGCGTTCCACGCTGTTCACGGATCTTTTTGCACTCAGCCAACAGCCCCGGACCGGCCGCGTCGTGAATCGCGCCGTCCACTCCGCCGCCGCCCAGCAGGGAAGAGTTGGCCGCGTTGACGATCGCGTCAGTGGTTTCATCGGTGATGTCGCCCATCACCAATTCCAGGACGGCATTTTTCCCGATCCGATATCGCGCGGTTGAGGCCATGCTATTTGTTGGTCAGCGCTTCGACGCCCGGTAGCTTTTTGCCTTCCAGAAACTCCAGTGATGCGCCGCCGCCGGTTGAGATATGCGAGATCTTGTTCGCCAACCCGGACTGATGCACTGCGGCGACCGAATCGCCGCCGCCAACAATCGACGTGGCATTGCGATTCGCCGCCACCGCTTCGGCGACCTTCATCGTCCCGCGGGCAAAGGGCGCAACCTCAAACACCCCCATCGGCCCGTTCCAGACAATCGTGCGAGCCCTGGCGATCTCCTTGCCGAAGGCGGCAATGGTTTCTGGTCCAATATCCAGTCCCATCTCTCCATCCGGGATACCTTGTTCGGTCTTTACCACCTTGGTCTCCGCAGCGGCGTCGATCTTCTCCGCGACCACGTTGTCCATCGGCAGCAGCAGCTGGACCTTCTTGCTTTCCGCTTCCCGCAAAAGCTCCTTCGCCAGCTCGATCTTGTCATCTTCCACCAGCGATTTGCCCACTTTGCGCCCCTGCGCTTTCAGGAAGGTGTACGCCATGGCCCCGCCGATCAGTAGCGCGTCCACCTTGTCCAGCAGGTTGCGGATCACATCAATCTTGTCTGATACCTTGGCCCCGCCGATGATTGCCACAAACGGCTTTTCCGGATTGGTGGTTGCCTTGCCAAGATATTCCAGCTCTTTCTGCATCAGCAGTCCCGCTGCCGACTTCTCCACAAATTTGGTGATGCCGGCGGTGGAAGCGTGCGCCCGATGCGCCGACCCGAAGGCGTCATTCACGTAAACGTCGGCCAGCGCTGCCAGCTTGCGGGAAAAGCTTTCATCGTTGGCTTCTTCTTCGGCATGGAAGCGCAGATTTTCCAGCAGCAGTGTCTGTCCTTTCTCCAGCTTCTGTGACATCTCCTCCGCCGCCAGGCCAATGCAGTCGGGTGCGAACCCCACGTTGCAGCCGCGGCCGAGCTTTTCATCCAGCATGATGCGCAGCCGCTCGGCGGCCGGTTTCAGGCTCATCTTGGCGTTGAATTTGCCTTTGGGACGCCCCAGATGGGACGCCAGAATCAGCCGCGCCCCTTTGCGCAGCGCGTATTCGATCGTCGGCAGGGTCTCGCGGATGCGCGTGTCGTCGGAGACGCGGCCGTCATCGGTGAGCGGCACGTTGAAATCAACGCGCATGAACACGCGCTGGCCGTCGAGATTCAAGTCCTGGATAGATAGTTTTGCCATGGTCTTTTCAGTTGCAACGCTCATCACAAGCCTTTTTTCGCCATGAAGTGAATCAGGTCGCGCACCCGGCAGGAATAACCCCATTCGTTGTCATACCACGCAATCACCTTGACGCAATTGCCCGCGACCACCCGGGTCAGCGGTGCGTCCACAATGGATGAGCGCTCATCGCCGCGATAATCCACTGACACCAGCTCGGCCGTCTCATAACCCAGAATGCCCTTCATGGGTCCATTGGCGGCGGCTTGCAGCGCCTTGTTAACCTCTTCCACGCTGGTGCTCTTCTCCACAAACACCACCAGGTCAACCACAGAGACATTGGGCGTCGGAACCCGCATGGAAAAGCCATCCAGCTTGCCGCCTAGATCAGGAATCACCAGCTTTAGTGCCTTGGCTGCGCCGGTGGATGTAGGAATCATGGAAAGAGCGGCCGCCCGAGCGCGCCGCAGGTCCTTATGCGGAAAATCCAGGATCACCTGGTCATTGGTGTAAGAGTGGATCGTGGTCATGGTGCCGCTCTGGATCTTGAAACTGTCATGCAGGACCTGAGCTACCGGGGCAAGGCAGTTCGTGGTACAGGATGCATTGGAAACGATGTTGTGCTTCGCCGGATCGTATTTGCCTTCATTCACGCCCAGGACAATCGTGATGTCCTCGTTTTTCGCCGGGGCGGAGATGATTACCTTCTTCACCGGCCCGCGCAGATGCTTCTTCGCCTGCTCCGCGTCTGTAAATTTCCCAGTGGACTCAATTACCACCTGCGCGCCCACTGATTCCCAGTTGATGGCGGCCGGGTCTTTCTCGGAAAACACCTTTATGGACTTGCCGGCCACAAGGATGGAGTCGCCGGACGCTTTGATCTCCTGCTTCAGGTTGCCCAGGATGGAGTCATACTTGAGCAGATGGGCCAGTGTCGCCGGACTGGTGAGGTCGTTCACCGCCACAAATTCAAGGTTTGAATCCCCAAGCGCCGTACGCAGCACATTGCGGCCGATCCGGCCAAAGCCGTTGATGCCAACTTTAATTGCCATTGCTTTGAATCTCCTCCAGAAACTCCAGAACGTAGAACCCTCGTTTGATGCAGGAACCGCGAATGAAGGACCCCGATACGCGGTTGAAACTAATCAGGTTAGCAGAGGAGGTCAGGGACAAGCAAACGCGGGAGGGAATTGGCTGAGGGGCATCGTGAACAACACAATCGGGCGGCGACAAATACCTGGATGCACAGACGACAAGGCCGCGGATCGCAAGCTCCACGGCCTTCTCGTTTTAAATGTTGCTTGGTTGGTCCAAACGCTTGTTGCTAAGTTTTCCTGCTTTTGTCTTGCCAGCCGGCCGCATCTCCGCGGTCCCGTTGGTGTCTGGGATGCCGCCCGGTTAGAGCGTCAGCTGCCGCTAAATTTTGCTCGATGGGTATCCCTGCCTGAGACGCCTGGCCGTCGGCAGCGTTGGTTCCGGTAACCGTGCCGCCATTCTCCTTGCCGGTGCCTCAGGTATATCTCAATCTCTCTGCGCTAAGCCGTTGAATCCCGCTTGATCGCCGAGCTTGCTCCTGAACTTCTGTCCCTACACAGCTTTTCTGGCCTTGGTTCCTTGTGTCCCTACAATTCACTTCTGCGTTGTCTTTTGGTCTTTCAAACTACGGGTGAATGCTCTCTTGGGTTCCTTCAACATCCGGGCTTGGGCAGGAACGATCGAGCCTTGAAGTCCGATCTGAAAAAGGCGACGCCAAAATGCCTTCTAACTGCTTCTGGTCCGAAACCAATCCATGCCATCTGCAGGGACTTTTGCCTGCCTGGAGTAAGGGTGATTGCCTGGCCTGATTGCGGTGCGTCATTATAGCAAGTTGCACCATCCGCGCAACAGAAGAATGTGGAAAGAATAAGCATCCGTTAACGATTTTGGTTCCTCCACGGCTGGATCGACCACCTGCCCCCCGCTTTCCGGCGACCGTCCGCCGCTAATCCCCATGGTCATCCTGACCGATTGAATGCAACCATCGTGTTTTGGGGTCCGATTCCTTGGCCGGAAAAGCTCCTTTGCTTGCAAGTGCTTACTTTGTTGTGTTACACACGATGCATGCGCAACTGGATGCGCGAGCGCATGAAGCGCCGTAAGAAAAAACCGGAAAATGACACCGAAGCCACCGGCAAGGTAGGGCAGCAAAAGCCCCCAGTCGATGCCGCGCACCCTCAGCCAATTGTCCCGGCTTATGATGACGAACCTGCCGAGGATGTTGAATCCTCAGGATCAGAGGCGTCCTCAGCACCTTCGGCAGCCGATGAACGAAGGATGGAAACCGAAGTTCAGCCGGAATCGCCCTCCACTCCTCCTCCGGGAATGCCCGAGCAAAGGCCGGCGCAGCAGGCAGGCCGTACCAGCACCCGGCCTCCCAAGGGGGTAGTGGTTCTGGCCATCGGGCTGCCGGGATCCGGCAAGACCACCTGGTTCAAGCGGCGTGGCGTCACCCCACTATCCAGTGACATGTTGCGCTCGATCCTCTTTGATGACATCACCGAACAGCGCTATCAGGGTTTGGTCTTTTCCACCCTGCGTTCGCTCTTGCGTGCCCGGCTGATCGCCCGTATGCCCTGGAATTACGTTGACGCCAGCAACCTGGCGCCCCACGAACGTCGCCAATGGATCAAGATGGCTAAAGGCTTTGGCTACGAGGTCCACGCGGTATTTTTTGATGTGCCACTTGAAGTCTGCCTGGAGCGTAATCGCAAGCGGGAACGGCAGGTAAAAGAAGACGTTGTGCAGCGGATGGCCGCCAAGCTCAAGGCGCCTGGCTTTGAAGAGGGCTTCGCCAAAATTACTGTCGTGAGGGTAAAGAAATCCGGCGAAACGGCCTGACCATCTGAAGGCAGTTGCTTACGCCCGCGCGAAGTGCACCAGAGCGAATATCCCAAACCACAATATGCCCAGGTAATGCCAGTACCAGCTGGTGACCTCTACCGCGATCCTTTGTGAATCAAATCTCAGGGCCCACAGCCTCGCGCCCAAGGCCGCATACAGCAGGGCTGCCAGCCCGAACAGCAAGTGGACGGCATGTGCCCCGGTCACCAGAAAGAACAACGGCCGGCTGGGATTAAATCTCCCAAATGCGCCCTGGTGCTGCAAGTTCTTCCATACCAGTATCTGCCCCGCCAGGAAACAAAAGCCCAGGACTACGGTTATCCCCAGCCATGGCACCTCGCGTTTAGCCGCCGGTGGAACAATCCCCATCACGGCAAACTCTTCTTTTTTCGCCATGGTGCGCCGCGCAACTTCAAGCGTGACGCTGCTCAGGACCAGCAGCAGGGAATTGATCCACAGCTGAACGTATGGCAGGTTGAGGGGGATCCAGTCCTGCACCTGGCGCTGCGCGTCCGGATCATAACGCCCGCTGACCAGCCGTACCAGGTATACCAGCGTGAGGACGACGAACAGAACGGTTACAGAAAACAGGCAGATGCCCATCAGCAGGCGCATGCGGTTCAGGCGTTGTTTGGGGGAGCGAAAGTCTTCCCGGCGGTCGCGGTCTCCATCATCTCCGCCGCCAAACCCACGCGGGTTGGGGATTTTCCCCGGGCCGCCGCCACCCAGCTTTGGCCTGCGTTCAACCTCAACGTGTTCGCCAATGGTCGGCATAACTACTCAGATGGCGCTTCGCCTTTCTCCGGTGTCCGGATCATCCTGCATGACGAAGTCTTTTTCCCGTCCTACGATTCCATATTCGTAAGGACCATAATTTACAACCGCTTTGCGGCCGGCGACGCTTTGCGGCAGCGAAGGCCCGGGGCGTGACCATTCCAGGCTCGAACACTCCCAGGGATTGGCGGCCGCAGCCGGTCCTTTCAACATACTCCAAAACAGGTTGGTCAGGAAGACCAACTGCCCGGCCAGTGTGACGATTGCGGCCACGGTTACAAACTTCTGCAGCGGCAGCATCGCCGCTACATATTGTACGCCGGTTAAATCGGAATAGCGCCGTGGATGTCCGGCAATTCCCAGCAGGTGCATTGGCATGAAGGTGGCATAAGCGCCCAGTAGAGTGATCCAGAAATGGATGCGCCCCAGCCGCTCATTCATCATGCGGCCGAACATCCTGGGGAACCAGAAATACGTGGCGGAAAAAATTGCAAACAATCCCGCCATGGCCATGATCAGGTGAAAATGCGCCACCACAAAATAGGTGTCATGCAGATAGACATCGAGCGAGGGCTGCGCCAGCAGCGGCCCCGTCAATCCGCCGGTAATGAACAGGGAAACAAACCCAACGGAGAACAGCAGCGGCGTGGTGTAGCGAATCCGGCCGCCATAGAGAGTAGCCACCCAGTTAAAGGTTTTGACCGCCGAGGGAACTGCGATTGCCGTCGTCAAGGTGGAGAACGCGAAACCTGCGTGCGGGTCCATGCCGCTGGCAAACATGTGATGGCCCCAGACCATAAAGCCCAGGGCTCCAATAGCCAGAATCGCCCCTACCATGGCGTTGTATCCAAAGACTGGCTTGCGCGAAAAAACTGACAACAGGTGCGACGTGACGCCCATGGCCGGCAGAATTGCGATGTACACCTCGGGATGACCGAAAAACCAGAACAGGTGCTGCCAGAGCAGCGGCGAACCGCCTGCATGTTCAACCGCTTTGCCGCTCACCAGCAAGCCGCCGGGAACAAAAAAATTGGTTCCCGCATGGCGATCAAGCAGGAGCATGACCGCCGCCGCGGTCAGGACGCTGAAGGCCAGCAGGCTCAGGATCGCGGTCACGAACCACGTCCAGCAGGTCAGCGGCATGCGCATCAACGTCATTCCAGACGCACGCTGCTTGATCGTGGTGGTTACAAAATTGATGGCGCTCAAAATCGTGGCAAGACAGAACAAGCCGATGCTGACCAGCCACAGGTCGGTTCCCAGCGCCTGTCCCGGGCCTGCGTTGGCCAGCGCGCTGAGCGGCGCATACTGCGTCCAGCCGGCGCCGGCCGCGCCACCCGGCACGAAAAAAGCCGCCATCAGAACCAGAAAGGAAACCAGCGTGGTCCAGAACCCGGCCGCGCTCAGCCGGGGAAAAGCCATTTCCGTTGCGCCCAATTGGAGCGGGAGAAAGAACGTTCCAAATCCATTTTGCGGCACTGTGGAAAGCACAAAAAAGACCATCAGCGTGCCGTGTATGGTCAGGTAAGCCAGATAATTCTCAGGCTTGATTTCGCCGAAGAAGGGAATTGCCGCCTTCGGCCAGACCAGGTGGATGCGCATCAGCAGTGAGAGCCACGCTCCCACCAGCACCGCCGCCAGCGAAAGAAAGAAATATTGCCGGCCGATTACCTTGTGGTCAGTGCTGAAAACGTGGCGCACCCAGCCTGTTGCAAATGGCTTCGCGTTGGCCTGGGGCGAATTGGGCTGGCTCTTCAATGTTGGTGATTACCCGGCAATCTTTGGCAAAGCTTTTTGCCTTGTCGTGGATTCCATCTATCGATTGGCTTGTCCCTTCAGCCACTGCGCAAACTCTTCCTCGCTTACCACGCGAACCAGCGCCCGCATGCGATAGTGCCCAATGCCGCACAACTCGGCGCACGCAATCTCATAAACGCCAACTTTTACAGGAGTGAAGTGCGTATGGATGTCCATCCCGGGCACGGCATCCTGCTTGAAGCGCATCGCCGGAATAAACAGGCTGTGAATCACGTCCTGCGCGCGTAGTTGCAGCTCCACCGTATGGCCTACCGGCACCACCATTTGCGTGGCCACAATATCATCCCGTCCGGCCGGATCGCCCGGGTCGATGCCCAGCGGATTGCCTTCATCTGCCTTCGCCCACCTCGGCGCATCGGTCCGGCCGAAGGTCCCATCAGCGCCGGGATAGCGGAAATACCACTGAAACTGTGCTCCCGTCACCTCCACCTGGGTTGCGCCTGCCGCTGAATGCGGCGCTATCTCATGAGACCATAAACGCCCGCCGGAAATATTGAACCAGAAAAAGATGACGGTGATCGCCGCCGTCCAGGCAATCTCAATGCGCCAGTTCCCGTACCAATGCTTTGACTCCGCGGTCGCGGGACGCCGCATCAGGACCAGTGCCAGCACCAGTTGTCCGGCGATAAAGAGAGCGCCGAGCACGCGAAACGCGACGGCAAAGTTGCGGTCAAGAGCAACCGATTCGGCGGAAACGCCGGCAGGGAACCAAAGCGGATGAGCGACAAACAGATAAACGCAGCCCAGCGTGATCAACGCCAGCACCATGCGCAGCGCAGCGGCCATCAGCTTTTGTGCTCGCCGGTTCCGTTCTTCACCAGCTTGAGAAATTCCTGGTGCACGCGCGTGTCCTCTGACAATTCAGGATGGAAAGTGGCCGCCATGATCTTACCCTGCCGCACCAGTACCGGATCGCCATTGTGTGTGGCCAGCACTTCTACCTTTTTTCCGGTGTCCATGATTTTAGGGGCGCGGATGAAAACCATCTCCAGCGGCTTGTCACCTAACTTGGTTTCCGCTTCACGGATGGAGCTGTCAATCTGACGGCCGTAGGCATTGCGACGGATACGGATATCGAGCGCGTTCAGTGACGGTTGCGGCGGGTTCTCGACGTTCGTTGCCAGCAGGATCGCGCCGGCGCAGGTCCCGAAAGTAGGCTTGGTGCTGACAAAGTCGCGCAATTTCTCCAGAAAGCCGCGCTCGGCCAGGAAGTTCAGGAATGTGCTGGATTCGCCCCCGGGAATCACGATGCCGTCGATATCATCCAGTTGCTCGGGCTTTCGCACCAGCGTGACTTCGGCGCCCAACTGCTCGAGCCGCGCTTTATGCGCTTCGTAGTCGCCCTGGATGGCTAAGACGCCGATTTTCATGTTATTTCTGCAATCCCAAAGCAAAGCAGGGAATCCCTGTGGCCTTCTGA
>DASTPO010000328.1:0-7135 GCA_035762225.1 Candidatus Angelobacter sp. | reverse complement strand
TGGGCTGGAATTCAGTGTTTAGCCTCAACTATGTCGGCAACCACGGCATCTTTGAAGCAGTCCAGAATAACGGATTGAATGCCTTCAACGATCCGGCCGCGCCGGGTGGAATTCCTCTCACCGGACTGCCGACCACCGCTCCCGATCCGCGCTTCAGCACGGTAACGCAGATCCAGAGCATTGGCGTATCCAACTACAACGGCCTGGTCAGCAGTTTCCGCCACAACTTCAACCGCGGATTTTCCTTCCAGGTGAATTACACCTGGAGCCACGCGCTGGACGAAGTTTCGAACGGAGGCCTGCTGCCGTTTAACTTCAACACCAACACCAGCCTGCTGAACCCGGTCAATCCGTTCAACATCCGCCAAAGCTACGGCAACGCGGATTACGATGTGCGGCATTATTTCAGCGCAAACTATGTGTGGAGCGACTCTCTCCGCCATCTGTTTAAATGGGGTCCCAACGCCATTTTTGGCGGATGGACCTTCTCCGGAACCGTATTCGCCCGGAGCGGTCTGCCGTTTAGCGTGATCGACGGCGGGACCACCGCGACGCTGAACGCACAAAACTACGGTGGCACTATTCTGGCCAACGTGGTTGGTCCAACCGGGGCCGGTTCATGCGGCCGAGCCAATGCCACTCCTGACATTGCAACCGGAAACCCGCCGCCTGCTTGCTTGAACTTTGATGGCTTCGCTTCTCCGACAAGCATCATCGCCAATCAGGCGCGCAACCAGTTCCGCGGCCCGAACTTCTTTGACACCGATTTCAGTGTGATCAAATACACCAAACTCGGCGAGAAGGCGAGCCTCGGCATCGGCTTCCAGTTCTTCAACCTCTTGAATCATCCCAACTTTGACCAACCGGTTGCCGATATCGCTGCGGGCAGAGCAGACCCGACGAATCTCGGATCGTTTGGAACCATCGTCTCCACCGTCAACACTCCAACCAGCATTCTGGGATCGTTCCTCGGCGGCAACGCCTCCCCGCGACTGATCCAGCTGAAAGCTGATTTCAAATTCTAGCTTCGCCAACCATCTTTTTCTCGACATGCATAGAGCAGCCATTTCATCGGCTGCTCTTTTTTTCTCCCAGCATTCCGCATCACTTCCTACGCAAAACAGACCGATTTCGTGGCCACAAGCGCCCCCTTCAATTTATGGGAATCCGTAGGATTGCAAAACAGCGGATATGAAATTCAATAAATAGTGGGGCTTGTTGCGGTCCGATTCCGTGTTTGTCCATTTGTTATCAGCTGCTTGCCTCTCAACCAGAGTGGCAGCACTCATGCTGGGATGAAGCGCACGGACGATTTCTCGACGCAACGCCCGTGATCCTTCAAACGCAGCCCGAAAGTTGATCCATTTGCCTATCAGTCCGGCCTCTATAACTTGAACCCCCAGGTCCGTTACCAAAGCGGGCCCAACTTGTTGGAGGAAGAGAATGAAGAGTCTTAAGCTGTGGTCGGTTTTAATCCTATGTTTTAGCTTTGCCACCTTCAGTCTGCTGCCCGCAGGGGCACAATCCACAGTAGCAACCGGAAGCATTCAGGGAACGGTCACCGATCCCAATGGCGCTGTCTTGCCTAACGCTTCCATCACCATCACCAACAAAGCCACCGGACAGACGAACAAGCTCACCAGCACTTCCAGCGGCGCGTATTCCTCCGGAGCTCTGATACCCGGCGATTATGAAGTACGCATTGAAGCCAAGGGCTTTCAGACTCAAGTGCTTTCAGTTCCAGTGCAGGTAGGCAACGTGGCTTCCGGAAGCGCCAAGATGACGCTGGGGCAATCCACAGAAGTGGTTGAGGTAACCGGTTCGGCGGTCGCGATCAACACCGAGCAAGCCACCGTGCAGGGCGTGCTGAGTACCGAGCAGATTGAAAACCTGCCCATCAACGGTCGCAACTTCCTCGATCTCGCTCAGCTCGAGCCCGGCGTGCAGATCCAGGATGGCGGAAACTTTGATCCCACCAAGAACGGTTTTTCTTCCATCTCCTTTGGCGGACGTTTCGGCCGCACCGCGCGCATTGAAGTGGACGGAATCGATATCTCCGACGAAACCGTCGGCACCACCACCCAGAACCTTCCTGCCAGCTCGATTCAGGAATTCCAGGTGAGCCAGTCTTCACTGGACCTTTCCACCGAACTCACGTCATCGGGAGCCGTCAACGTCGTGACCCGCTCTGGCACGAACAAATGGCATGGTGAAGGATTCGGCCTGTTCCGTGACCACACACTCGCGGCAAAAAGCGCTCCTACCGATCTTTATTTTCAACGCAACAACTTTGGCGGTAACTTCGGCGGTCCCATCATCAGGGACAAAGTCTTCTTCTTCGTGGATGCGGAACGCCTCAAGCAGGACGCGAGCGCGCCGGTCACCAATGGAAGCACTTTCTCCGCGCTGAATGGAAGTTTTAATTCACCCTTCCGCGACACCGAAGGCATTGCCAAGCTGGACTGGAAGATCTCTGACACCACCCACTTGTTCTACCGGTTTTCTTACGAGCAGAACAACAGCACCAAGGGTTTCATCCCCAACAGCTTTCAGCCTTTCGCCAATGTAAACAACACGCCGGTGCACGCCGTGGGCCTTGATTTCACCACCGGCACATACACTCACGCTGTTCGTTTCGGCTACACCAAATTCCGCAACGGCATTACCGACGGTTCACAGGGTGTGTTCGATCCGCTGCCCGGCATCAGCCTGAGCATCGGCCAGGATTCAAACTGCCTGACCGGCGGCGCCGATCAATTCTGCTCCGGTCCCAACCTGCTCGCTCCGCAGAAGACCTTCCAGCAGAATACGCAGATGAAATACGACGGCAGCAAGCCGATCCATTCCCACATCCTGCGTTATGGATTCGGCTACAACCACATTCAGGGCGGCGGCTTTGCCAAGTTCTTTGCCCTGGCCCCGGTTGTCAATGCAGACCCATCAGGTTTGGTGAGTTGCGGCGGTGGCGTCACCACCAACTGCATCGCCAGCGTTTTCGCAGGTGGTGCGGCCAATCCATTGAATTACCCGGTTCAAATCGTGACCCTCGGCAACGGGCAGGGTTTTTCATCTGAGAAACCTGCGTTTGGTTTGCCCGGCGGAGGACTCGGGCCGGATAACCGAATCCAGTTTTACGTCGGCGATTCCTGGAAGGTGCGGCCAAACCTGACTGTGAATTACGGTGTGCGTTATGTTCACGACACCGGTCGCACGGATAGTGACATCCCTCCACCCCCTTGTTCCGCTCTGGATCCGGGGCTGGCGGCTAATCTGGTTCTTGCCGGGTCGCCCTGTACCACCAATATTCTGGACTTGTTTGGCCCCGGGCTGGGCAATCCGGTTCGCAATCCCGCGCACAATTTTGGTCCTACCTTCGGCTTCGCCTGGGATCCCGCCAGCTCTGGCAAGATGGTGGTTCGCGGAGGAATCGGTCTCTATTATGAGAACTCGGTTTTCAACAATAACCTGTTCAACCGTCCCGGCCGGCTCGCCCAGGGCTTGTTCCTGAATACTGGCGCACCTTGTAACTCTGATGGAACGGTCAATAGTTCTTTCTCGTTCCCCGGGGGTGCGTCTATTCCGGTAAACCTTGCGGCCATTTGTGGACAGCCTATCGGCAGTGTGGGTACGCAACTCATCCAGTTGCAACAGGCTTTCCAGGCCGCCACTCTTGCCGCGGGCCCGGCAGCCAACGGCGCGTTCATCGGCAACACTCTTGCGGCAGCCACAAACTTTGACGGTATCAACCTGTTTGCACCGAATTACCAGACACCCCGTTCAGTGCAGATGAACATCGGTTTCGAAAAGCAATTGGGCAAAGGCGTGGTCTGGAACGTCGATTACCTCAGGAACGTCGGCACCCACACCTTGCTGGGCATTGATGTAAACCACGTAGGTGATGTGCGGTTCTTTAACAAAGGGAATGCCCTGGCGGCGATTCAAAGTACGCTGGCTTTCTGCGGTGGAGCCCCGTCGGTCGCTGCCACCATCATCAATTGCCATATTGACAATCATGATGGAACGTTCACTGACAGACCGGCAACCATCGCCGATTATGCCAGCCACGGCCTCGACTCCGGCACCAACTTCTGCGGCGGCGGGCCTTGTGATCTCACGAATCCCGGGGCGGCTTTCCCAGGGCAGAACCAGGGGGTGGGAGTAAACCAGATGCTCTTCTCGGCAGGGCGTTCGCTTTACAACGCAGTCCAGACCTCCCTGCGCGCCAATGTCCGCAATCCTTTCAAAGGGGTCAAGAGCCTGAACTGGCAGATCTCGTACTCGCTCTCCCGGTATGACGGCTCTGCCCTCGACTCCGACTTCATCAACGCCGCGGTGGACAACAACAACCCCACCGCATCGCTTGGTCCGAATGGACTCGATCGCACGCACCAGTTGTCATTCGGCGGCACCTTTGACCTGCCCGGATATCTCCGCTTTGGCGTGGTTGGTCACGTCTATAGCCCCTTGCCGGTTAGCCTCACGCTGCCCGGCGGCGGTTTAGGCGGTATCTTCACCAGCGACGTAACCGGTGATGGGTCGGGCGATGGCAGCGGAATCTATCCGCTGGGCGACCTGGTACCGGGCACCAAACTGGGCTCCTATGGACGCAGCGTGAAGCCGTCTGATCTAGCTGCCTTTATTAATCGCTTCAACGCCACGCAGGCCGGAGGTCTCACGCCTGCCGGACAAACCATCGTCAACAGCGGTTTGATGAGCCAGGCGGAGTTGCAGGCACTCGGCGGTGTAATACCCACCCTCGATGCGCCTACATCGATACAGAGCCTGGGCTGGTTGAAAACCGTGGATCTCAAGCTCAGCTATCCCAGAAAGATTCGCGAGAGCATGAGCCTCGAGCCCAGCATCTCCATCTATAACGCGTTTAACCAATCCAACCTGGATGGGCCGGGCAACACGTTGAACGGCATTCTGAACAGCGGCCCCGGTTCCGTCAACGGCTCCACCAAAACTGACCACCTAAACACCCGCATCCTTCCCGGCTCAGGCGTATTTGATCTGGGATCGCCGCGCGTGATGGAGTTTGGCCTGAAATTCACCTTCTGATCCCAGATAGGGCTCAGACACTTTTTCTGCCGCTGTGTTCGCAAGAACACAGCGGTTTTTCGTTCTGATGGAAGACGGAAATGGAACCACAGAAAGCAAATACAATCTAGACGACGATGAGCGTTTCACGATTACCGGCTCTTGTTCTCTCTGCGCTGCTCTGCGGCTCTTCGCTTCTTGCCCAGGAAAGCTCCAGCCAGACTGCGCGCTCTGCCGGCGCCAGCCCCACTCCCACGCCGCAAAGCCACGCTCGCCGGTCGGTGCCGGAAGTGGATGAAGCCATGAACCGAGGCCAGGACCTGCTGTTCAAGAAGCATGATCCCTCGTCTGCGGTCAACGAGTTCAAGCGCGCCATCAAGCTTGATCCCTTTTACGGGCAGGCTTACATGCTCCTGGGCCTGGCCCAGATGCAGCTTCAGCAATGGACTGACGCGCAGTGGGCTTTTGAAGAAGCGGCCAAGGTCGAGCCCGGGAACGCCAAAGCCTACCTGGGCGCGGGGTCGGCGTTGAATCAGCAAAAAAATTACGCCGCCGCGCAAAGGGCTTTGCAGGAAAGCCTGGAGATCCGACCTGATTCCGCGGAAGCGCATTACGAACTGGCGCGAACTCTGTGGGCGATGGGGAAGTGGCAGGAAGCGGAGCCGCACGTGCAGAAGGCCATCGAAATCAACAAAGACTATGCCGGTCCGCACGCTCTGCTGGGGAATATCGATATCCAGCGTGAGGACCCGGAGGCGGCGCTCAACGAGTTTCAGGAATATCTTCGGCTGGACCCGCAGGGAAGCCTGGCGCCGTCAGTAAAAGAGACGATTGCTCAACTCAAAAAAGCCCTGGGCCGATGACAGCAGTGGATTGAAAACATTTGATTGACCGCCTGCCCAGCGGAGCGGGCGGCCGTTGTGGTCGTGCTCGCTTAGTGGACGTTTCCCGAACCGTGGGAGTGGCCCTTCTCCTTGATTCTTTCAAACACGGCCTTCACCACCCGATCACAACGGACGGCATGGAACTGGTAAAGGTCGGCGCCGCGGCCGCGGGCGCGAGCGTAGAGTTCCTTGCGCAGCATGGCGTGGGCGCGATGCAGGCGGGTCTTGACCACGGCTTCGGTTACGCCCAGGCTTTCCGCCGTTTCGGCCACGCTCATCTCTTCCACCTCGCGCAGGATCACCACGGTGCGGTAGGTCTCCGCCAGATGATCTATGGCTTCTTCCAGAAGCTTGCGCGTCTCAGCGTGGGCGGTGCCCGCTTCAGGGCTGGGCGCTGATGATTTGAGAATCGACATAGGATCTCCGTTAGCGGTTAAAGCGTCCAACTCTTCCATGCGGCCGCGACGCCTCTTGCGCGCCAGGGCCTCATGAATGGCAATGCGGGTTAGCCACGTGGAAAACAATGCCTTGCCGGCAAACTGGTTCAGGTGTTCAAAGGCGCGGACGTAGGCATCCTGCATAACGTCTTCCGCCTCGGCGTCGTCGCGAAGAATGCTCCGCGAGACCCGGTAGAGGCGCTGGTTGTAGCGCCGCATCAGGATCTCAAATAACGCGGTTTCTCCGGCCAGCACACGGCCTACTACCTCTTCATCCTGTAGTTCGCTTTGTGTCACTGGCGATGCCAGCATTGGACTCACCTGAATGCCCTCCGCACCTTAATAGAGCGCTTTGAAGACCAGAGGTTACAATTCTAATTCCTTTAGGAGCATGGTCATGCGCGGTTTAAGAGCTGTTTTGAGCATATCGCTGGTGGTCTGCGCCGGTCTCATGGCCCAGAACCGGGCCCGGACCGGTTCTCTAGATACTCCGCTGCCATCGGGGCAATCGCAAAATAGCGGGACAGACGTCCAGCTGCGCGGGATCAGCGCGGTCTCGGCCAAAGTGGCCTGGGCCAGCGGCGCCAAAGGGACCGTCTTGCGCACCGTCGATGGCGGCGATCACTGGGTGACTCTGAATGTTCCCGGCGTTGAGGCGCTCGATTTTCGCGATATCCAGGCCTTTGATCAGGACACGGCGTTCGTCCTGAGTATTGGCCCGGGCGATCAGTCGCGCATCTATAAGACCGCCGACGGCGGCAGGATTTGGCAGCT
>DASTPO010000327.1:0-7351 GCA_035762225.1 Candidatus Angelobacter sp. | reverse complement strand
AATGCTTTAGCCGCAATTCTTCGGGATACGCCGGCGAGATTGTAGTCAGTCAAGTATTCGTGCCAAATTCTTTCTTGACAGAGCGAACAAAAAGCGGCATAATGCTGCGAGGATCGCTAGCGGCCTGAAGATCAACGGCTCTTTGAAAACTTAGCACTCTGTAGTCAGCGTTCCGAAGGAAAGTGCCTGGGCGGTTGTTACTCAAAGAGTAAAAATCGCGTTTGAGAGAGCGAGAAAAATTGAACGCGGTTCGAGGGCAGAACGACGTTGAAAAAGGGCTTCAACAGGCTTTTGACAGGCCTGTCGAATTGCATTTGGGTCTTTGTTTGCAACAAGACGCCTTAATGGGGGGTGGGTAGCTCGAAAAGTTTACTAAGTGGTAAAAGTTTCGTGGTTAAACCGATGAAGGTGGGATTTCTACTTCAACGAGGAATTCTTGCAGGGGCAGGCTTCTCTCGCGTACGCTCGGGGATTGAAAACCATGCAATTCCTCCTCTCTGCCGGTGAAGCCTCCGGTGACACCTACGGGGCGCAGCTGATTGACGCGCTGCGCCGGCTTTCTCCGGGCGCCGCCTTTGCCGGCATGGGCGGCGAAAAGATGCGCGCCTCCGGCTGCGAATTGCTGGTACACGCCAATGAGGTCGCCGTGGTCGGCCTGGTCGAGGTCCTGACCCACCTCCCCGGGATCCGCCGGCGCTTCAATCATCTGGTAGCCGAAGCCGCGCGGCGCAAGCCCGCTGCCGCCATCCTCATCGACTTCCCCGACTTCAACCTGCGCCTGGCGCGGGCGCTACACCGGCTGGACATTCCGGTCTTTTATTTCGTCAGTCCGCAGGTATGGGCGTGGCGCAGCGGACGGGTAAAACAGATCAAAAAATATGTGCGCGAGATGATCGTCATCTTTCCCTTTGAGCGGGAGTTTTACCGGCGCCATGGCGTGGAGGTCAGATACGTGGGCCATCCGCTCGCCTACGCACAGCCGCCGCAAACCACGCGGGAAGAATTTGCCGGCCGGCACGGCCTTGATTTGGGAAAGCAGTGGATCGCGCTTTTGCCGGGTAGCCGCCGCAAGGAGGTCCGGCTGAACCTGCCGGAGATGCTGCAATCGGCTGCGCTGCTGCAAAAAGACGGCGGCGATTTTCAATTCCTGCTGCCCGTTGCTTCCACGCTGGATCCGGCATGGCTCAAAGAGCAGACGGCAAGCTCCTCCGTGCCGGTCACGCTTACGGAAAATGCCCGCGAGACCATGATGCACGCGCGCGCCTCGGTCGTGGCCAGCGGTACAGCGACGGTGGAAGCCGCGCTCTCCGGAACGCCTTTTGTTGTGGTCTACCGGCTTGCCCCCCTTACCTGGCTGCTGGGCCGCCGGCTGGTCAAACTCGATACCTTCGCCATGCCCAACCTGATTGCGGGAAAAAAGATCATCACCGAGTTGATCCAGAAAGACTTCACCGCGGAGAACGTGGTGCGTGAGATGAAAGCGATCCTTCCTGACGGCGCGGCTCGCACGGGAATGCAGGCTGCACTTAAAATGGTGCAATCGCGGCTCCATGACAGCTCTGGCGCCGAACCGCCGGCCCTGCGCGCGGCCCGGGAAATTATGGCTTCTCTCGGCTAGGTAACGGCTGCCGGATTCACATCGAGGGAGGCTGCTGTATGCTTCTCATGGTCTAAAAGCAGCTTTTTTGCGAGAATTTACATCTAACCCAAGTACTATTCAGCTGCTTTGGAGAACTACATGCAATTTGCACGACGACCCCTGCGACGTGCCGTGATTTGTATTGGGCTGGTCGCATCCTTCTGCCTGCCGGCTCTGGCAGCCGAACGTGCCCGCGTCAAGGCCGAAGACTACGTGATCGACGCAGAGATCGTCCCCAAGACCCACCGCCTGACCGCGCGCGCCAAAGTGAAGTTCGCTGCGCTGGAAGACATCAACTTTGCCAGCTTTGAGCTCAACAACGCGCTTCGCATCAGCAAAGTTCTGGATGAAAAAGGCCGCGCCCTGACGGCCGAGCGTATTACCCAGGAAAACGCGGTGCGGGTCAGCTTTCCCACTACCCTGACCAAGGGCAGCACCTCGACTATCACGTTTGAGTATGAGGGCTCGCTGGGCAGCGCCGATGACAGTCCGGTGGAAGGCCTGAAGCTGGCTTATATCAGCGAAGACAGCTCTTATCTTCTGTACGCCGGCCGCTGGTTCCCCGTCACCAATTTTGGCATTGATCGTTTTACCTCCGCCATCAACATCACCGCGCCTGCAGGCTTTACCGTGGTTGGCAGCGGCAGCGTTGGCCCGGCCAAGGCCGGCGCGGCGGGCAAGACCGTGACGTCATTCAGCTGGCAAAAGCCCAGCTTCCCCGGGACCATCATCGCCGGACCGTTCCAGGAGACAGCTTTCGGCACCATCAAAGTTTATTTCGGCGCCAACAAGAAGCAATTCGCTTCGCCTTATGCTGATTCCGCCAGCAAGGAGCTGGAATATTTCTCCTCCATCTACGGCCCATCGCCTGCCGGCGGCGTTATCAAGCTGGTTGAGCTGCCCGACGACACGGTCCCAATCGCATGGGCGCCGGAGATTGCCGCCATGGCGACACGCGACATCGGCGAAAAGCTGAACTACCGCGTGCTGGCTGATTCGCTTTCCCATCAATGGTGGGGAGGCGTGGTGAGTCCCGCCAGCAAGGACGATTGGTGGATCGTGGACGGCGGCGCGCGCGACTCAGAGATGCGTTACGTGCAGAACGTGGGAGGAGAGCAGGCGTTTGAAGACGCGTCGCGCGATATGGCCGTCGGCGCTCTCGCCTATGACACCACGCCGCTCTCCAGCGCCGGCAAGCTCGATACCTTCTCTCCGGAATTTCAGTCGCTCGTGACTGATAAGGGCGGAATGATTTTTCACATGCTTCGCTGGGTGATCGGCGACGCCGCCTTCGATAAGACCATGAAGGATTTCATGACCACCTACGCCGGAAAATCCGTGCAGGTGGCCGACCTTCAGGCCGTCGCGGAAAAATACCATGGTGACAAGCTGACCGCATTCTTTACCCAGTGGGTGGATGGCACCGGTGCGCCGGAATTCAAGATGAAATACACCGTCTATCGCGTGAAGAAAGGCTTCCGCGTGGTCGGCGAGATCAACCAGGACCTGGACCTGTTCCGCATGCCGCTGGAACTCAAGGTAGATACTGACGGCCAGACCGAGATGAAGCGCATTGAAGTGGTCGGGACCGATTCGGCGTTCTCAGTAGAAACCTTCGGCAAACCCCGCCGCCTGGTGCTCGATCCCAATAACTGGGTGCTCAAGAACTCTGGCGACCTGCGGGTTCGCGTGGCCATCCGCCGCGGCCAGGAAATGACCGCCCAGGGGAACCTCTCTGAGGCCCTCACCGAACTCAACAAGGCGCTGGCGGTGAACCATAACAGTTCGCTGGCCCACTACCGCATTGCCGATATTTTCTTCATGCAGCGCAATTACCAGTCGGCCGCCAATGAGTTCCGCGAGTCTCTCAATGGCGACGGCGAGCCGCGCTGGACTGAGGTCTGGAGCCACATCATGCTGGGCAAGATCTTTGACGCAACGGGCCAGCGTGAGCGCGCGGTCAATGAATATCGCCAGGCCATACAGACCGGCGATCCCACGCAGGGCGCTCTGGATGAAGCGCGCAAATATCTGGAAAAGCCCTACGAGCGTGAACGGCGTCCCAACGGAAACTAAGATCCGGATTGAAAATCGGGTAATTTGAAATTGAGTAATTTTCCCGAGCGCCTCTTCGGCCTCAGGGTTTGAAAATTACCCGATTACTAATTGCCCGATTTCCAATCTCTTCAACAGCCAGCATTCACTGCAGGCTTTTCAGGTAGCTCACAATCTGCCAGCGCTGCTGCTCCGGCAGCCTTGACCATGATGGCATGCCATTTTTCATGCTGCCATTTTTCAGCAGCCACTCCAGTTCACCGGGCGTTGCGTTGCGAACGCGGTCAGAATGCAGTGTCGGCTTCTTGTCGGATCCTGTGGCCTCGCCTCCGTGGCAGGAAGCGCAATTCTGGCGGAAGAGTTTCGCGCCCACTGCGATCGCATTCGACTGCCCGTCATACGGGTTTTCCCGCGCGCGCTCCTTTTCCGGGACTTTGCTTTTCCACGCGCCATCGCCCACCGCGGCCAGGAGAAACGTCGTGCCCAGCAGCAGGCAAGCCATTGCCCGCAAAACTTGCTTCAACCCGATCATCGTTTCCCCCTGAGCTTTGCCATGACCTGGCTGATCTCATACGACGCGCCAAAACGCAGCAGCAGTCCATGGCTGTAGCTGTTGAGTCCCGCCGCGGGTGAGAAGGTGAAGGTTGCTCCGCTGGGAAGATGAAATGCCATCGTCGGCGCCAGATAGTGCGAAGTATTGTGCAGCCCAAAGCTATACCGATCGCCCAGCCCGCCGTAAAGCTCGGCTCCAAGCGTGAAGTTCTCGCGGCAAACCCGGCACGCGTTCGCGCTGGCCGAAAGCGTAAGCGGCCTGCTCACCGCCAGGGCGTAGCCAAATTCCCATGGGTCGCCCGCAATGTTTTTTTCGCCGATAAAATTCTCGGCCACGTTCCAGCCTTTGAAATTGCTGCTGAGGATCAGCTTCAGCTCCACTTCGCGTTTCTTCTCGCTGCGGTCGTTGCGGCCCAGAAAATCGGCCACGCCGTCATGCCCCACTACTTCCAGCAGCGCTTTGTCGGCGCTGTTGATGTCTTCGAATTCCGCATACAGCACAGGATTGATCCAGTGCTCCTGCAGCAACGGGCGGAAGCGGTTCTCCAGACGAAAGCCGGTGAAAAGGCTGCTTTCGTTCGCCGTTGTCTGCGAATCCAGATAGAGTTCCGCACTCCACCACGCTTTCACGCCGTACTCGACTTCCACTGCGTTTCCCATGAACGCGTTGCCGGCTCCCGGAAATCCGCTCACCGATTTGGTGGCGAATTCCAGATTTCCCGGCTCTTCCATATGGTGGGTGTAGGTAACAAAATAATTCTCCTGTGCGCCGGCGCTTGCAGGGACCATCAAAACGCATCCCAGCACCAACACCACCGCCAAAGTCTTAAAACAGCAACGCGCCAAGCTTTTAACTCCAATCTTCGAATCGAATAAACCCGCGTCTAATTGAAAATGAAATTGAATTTCATTTTCAATATCAATAGTTTAAATGAACTCTCTCGGGTCGGTCTATGATTTATCTCACATAAATTTCGGGCGTTTCGCATCGCAGTCCCCGCGAAAGCCCCCCACCAACATCTGCATCTATCCCCTTTCAATGGAGCAGCTTATGTGCGGAATTGCCGCGCTCTCCCTGCGCGATACAATCGCTTCATGAAAGCGAAACCATTAAGTCAGGCGGCTCCCCGCATCCGCGCGGCCATCATGAGTATCCCGCGTGGCAAGGTCTCAAGTTATGGCGCTGTCGCCCGTGCTGCCGGCTTGCCTCGCGGCGCCCGGCTTGTCGTCCGCGTGCTTGGGCAATCGCATGGACTTCCCTGGCATCGCGTGGTCGCCGCCGGCGGCCGCATTGCCATCCCCGGAGAAGGCGGGCTGGACCAGCGGTTTCGTCTGGAGATGGAAGGAGTAAAGTTCAGCGGCAGAAAAGTCCGTATGGCTGACTTTGAATTCAGCTTTCCCAGGAGGAAAGCCGGTTCAGCCGCGAAGTCCACACGTCGAAAAGGCGCTTCCGTGATCAGGAAAAAGCGGAAATGAGAAAAAATACGCACGCGCCATTCGCCCTGATTCTCACACTGCGTCTCAACAAAAAAGCCACCATCGCTGGTGGCTTTTTCCTCAAGTGTGAAATAGCTGCTACGCCGCTGCGGGAGCAACCGATCGTTGCGCCGCCTGGTGGATGAATTTCTTCATCACGTTGGCCCACATCACCTTCTTGCGCACCGCATTTTCTTTCACTGTGCGTCCCTGTGCAAACATTCCCAGCAGCGCCCGCATCTTCAGCACGCGCAGCACCGCCCCATCCGACTGGCTCACGCCATAGGCTCTCAGGAAATTGTCCTGTATCTGGCTGGTAATGGTGCGATTGCAAAAAGGATACTTCTCCAGTGCTTCCACTGCCGCCAGGAAGGTCGCCAGGTCTTCATACGAATTCCCGCGGCGTTTCATGCGCGCGAAGTCGCACAACCCCACGCCGTTCTCCGTCACAATCACGTTCAGCGGAGTAAATTCGCACAGCACGGCCGAACTGGGAAGCGTCTTTTTGGTGCGCGCCAGCGCGGACCGCGCGCCGCCCAGGATCATCTGGATGGAACCCTCTTCCAGCCCCTCGGCTTTGCAGCTGTGGCATAGCTTTTCCAGGCTGGCCAGCAGCGCGGTGCTGTCAAACGGCTCCGGCGAATCTGCCGTGGCCTTATGAAACGTCTTCAGCCACTCTCCCGCCCGCCGCGCCACCAGGGCGATGCTCCCGTTATCGGCAAACCCGGGTAGCAACGCCGCCTTCATGATGATGGACTGCACTGGCGCGCCCACCACCTTGTCCGTGGCCACGGCGCCAAGGTCGCCGTAGTCGCCCAGCACCCGGGGGATGCCGTCGAGCTTCTTTTTGGCCAGCACCGTCTGGTTCACATACTGAAGGTTCGAATTTTCCTGCCGCGCCACCGCCTTGGCATGGCCTGCAACTTTCCCGGCCCGGTAGATCTTGATGGCGATCCGCTCCGTTCCCTCGGCAAACTCCGCCGACACGTCGTAAATAAAATGATCGCTTTTGGGCGTGTGGCCCACTACCCGCAGATTTTTGAACTCGCCCCGCTGCGGATAATGTGCGGTTGCGTTGTTCCTCAAATCTGCAAGAATCTGCTCTAAAATCTCAGCCATTACTTCTCCCTGGGATAAGTCTGCCTTTTACGCGAATGGTCGCGACTGTAGCTGTCGTGGTATGTGAGTTCATCGTCAAAAAACAACCAGACGAATCGGCAGGCACTCGTTTAGGTAGATGCAGCTTCGTTGTTCCGGGCTGCCACCTTAACCCAGAGTAAGTAACTGATTAACAATGGCTTACAGGAGATAACAGAGCAGATTTTACGCTGAGAAAAGATGTGCCTAAATGCGGAACTGCTGTGGACACACGAATCAATTCTCGAATCTCATGCGGCGTACGCGCATATTTCTCTCGGATTATGGAGAAAATTAAGCAAATAGCGTGCCAGGCGCAGCTAGTAAAACAGGTACTTTCTCCACTTGATGTCCGATCGCCCGATCATTCTCATGATGTGCCGGCTGGTATGCAGCGTAAAAGGTCGCGGCTCCTTCATCAGCTTCATGTCAGTTTCTGAGACCAGCCGGTTGCCCTTCCTGCGGTTGCAGGGATGGCAGCAGGCCACAAGG
>DASTPO010000326.1:0-12186 GCA_035762225.1 Candidatus Angelobacter sp. | reverse complement strand
CGGCATGATCGACTCCGGTGAGGACGAGAAGGACCCAGCGCTGCTGCAACGAGTGGCCGGGCGGACTCCGATGAGAAAAAATGGAACTTTCGAGGACGTGGTTAGCGCGGTGATGTATTTTGCCACCGCCCCAGTCTTCATAACCGGGCAGGTGCTTACCGTGGATGGCGGCCTGGGCCTGGTGTAATTGAGGGGTTGTCACCGCTGGCTTACAAACGCTTTCACCACAATCGCTCGCGGCTGGCTTCCCAGCGGAATCATGGTTTCCAGTGCCGGCGAATCGGGCTGCGGGCGGCCTTTGCTGTCGATCAACGAGAGCACTGTCAGATCTCCGCTGCCGCTGTTGACGACGAGTAACAGCAGCCGGTTGGGCGAAAATGAGATCGATTCCGGATGGCTTCCGACCGGCACCGAACTGGTCCGTTTCCCGTTGTCAATGCTGTAGACGGCGATGGAATCCGATCCGAAGTTCGCCACGTATAACAGCGCATTGTCCGCCGATACCAGAGCGCGCACCGGATGATCTCCAATCGGAAAAGTGTTATTCACCTCATTGGAGTTCGTGATCATCTCTGAGATCGAACTTCCGTCGTAGTTGCACACAAAAACTTCTCCACCGTCAGGCTTAACGGCAACGTGAATGGGGGTCTTACCTACATCCAGCAGCGCCAAAAGCCTGTCGTTCTTCAATTCCACCACCGCGACCTGTTTCGAATCACTGCACGCGACAAAAACTTTGCTCGAATCCGGCAGGATTGCCATCTCCACCGGCTTGGCGCAAACTTTTACCTTATCGCGCACGGCGAGCTTATCGGTGTCAACGATTGCGACTGAATCTTCGTCGCGCAGCGCCACAATCGCCAACTTTCCGTCGGGAGTTACCCTAGCAAGGTTGCTGCCGTTGCCGGTGGCGATGTTCTTGAGCACACGGCGCTGTTCCAGGTCGATGACCGACAGGTTGGCCGACCCGGAGTTGGCTACATAAGCCCGCTTGCCGTCGCTTGAGACGTCAATAAAAAATGGCGCCCGGTGGACCCCGATGGTTGAGATCACACGGTTCGTTTCCGCGTCAATCACGCTGATATTGTTGGATTCAGTGTTGGCTACGTAAATCTCGTTCTTCCTGGGATTGACTGCCATGCCGGTGGGGCTTTTGCCCACGGAGACCGTGGTAAGGATTCCCAGGGCGCGCAGGTCAATCACGGTTACGCTGTTGCTTCCGCCGTTGGAAACATAAGCGTATTCACGATAGTTGGGGCTGGGTTCAGGCGTCTGCTTGCAACCGGCTACGGCTGCAAGCAGAAAACAACTGACGAAAAGGAATGCGCGCAAGTTACCTGCCGGCCCTTGCGACCGCCGGCACGGCCAGAGTCTCCTGTACATTGCGGTGCAAGATGGGGGCGATCTGGCGTATCTCCTGCATCATGGCGTCAAACTGGTCGGGGAAAATGGATTGCATCCCGTCTGAGAGAGCGTGGTCGGGATCATGATGCACTTCCACCATCAGTCCGTCTGCGCCCACCGCGACAGCTGCGCGCGAAAGCGGCGTGACTTTGTTGCGCTTTCCGGTTCCATGGCTCGGGTCCACCACAATGGGGAGGTGGCTCAACCTCTGTACCGCCGGCACAATGCTCAGGTCCAGGGTATTGCGCGTGTGGTCAGCGAAGGTGCGCACGCCGCGCTCGCACAGAATCACTTCATAGTTACCTTCGCTCAGGATGTACTCCGCCGCCATCAGAAACTCTTCCAGAGTGGCCGACATACCACGTTTCAACATGACCGGCTTGCGCAGCCGTCCGGCTTTCTTCAATAGCGAAAAATTCTGCATGTTGCGTGCGCCGATTTGTATCACGTCGGCATATTCGGCAACCATGGCAAGCGATTCGTCGTCCAGTGCTTCGGTCACAATGCGCAAACCAAAACGATCCCGAATGTCTGCCATGATCTTCAGGCCTTCTTCGCCCATTCCCTGAAAGGCGTAGGGGGAGGTTCGCGGCTTATACGCGCCTCCGCGGAAAAACCGCGCGCCTGCACGGGCGACCCGCTCGGCTATGGTGAAAGCCTGCTCGCGCGACTCAATCGAGCATGGTCCGGCTACGACGGCAAGGTCGCGACCGCCGAAACTCCCATCGCTTCCTTTAAATCTTACAATTGTGTCTTCTTCTTTGGTGTCGCGGCTGACAAGTTTATAGGGCTTGCTGACGGGAATGACTTCCTGCACGCCCGACATTTCCTCCAGCGTGCCCGGCTCCAGTGCCCCTTTGTTGCCGGTGATGCCAATGGCTGTGCGCTGCTCGCCCGGAATAGCGTGCGCTCGATAGCCTAATGATTCAATCCGTTCACAAACAGCGCGTACCTGTTCCTCGCTGGCATGCGCCTTCATCACAACTAACATGACTTGTCCCTTTCTTTGCTACAGTCTACTTTGGTTCAATCGCCGGGAGCAATGGAAATCATGGTATGGACAGTTAAAATCCCGTGGATTGGCGTCGCGAGTCCGCGCATTCCGCCGGGAAAAGCACAATGGTCTGAAAGCGGTCGTGCGCGCTTAGATTGTGGCCAATCCTGCATCCCCGTTGCTTCAGAATTTCCTCGGGTGATTGCGCGCCATTCCACGCTGAGGCTACGTAACCCACCCAAAAATAAGGTCCCGTCACGTTCTCAAGACGCGTCACTTTGCTGACCTCGAACAGTTCCGATTTGGAACGCAGCTCCGCAATGTCACGTCGCGATGTGACAAGGGGGCCTAAAGCGTCGATCCGCTGGTCCTTCAATGACTCCAGATGAAACCAGATTGGGTAATGCAGATAAGGATCAACCGAATAGAGAGGAATGTGAGCTGCGCGGCCCGGTTCCTGGTCCAACATCGCCAGCGTGAGACGGTCCCAATGAATCTTCTGGTTTTCGGGAGAATACGCGATGATCGCAAAGCCCGCCCAAATTGCAATCAGGCAAACGGAGATCGTGCGCACCATCGGACGCAAATTCCAAATCGCGTCGCTGAGCACGATGAGGAACGGCCACAACGCGAATACCAGATGGCGGTGTCCCCAGATGGATTGCGACAACACCTGTGAAACCAGATATGTAAGGATTGCTGGCACCAGGCTGATCACAGCCAGCCAATGGAATCCGGGCTCGGATCGCCGCCTGTAGGCGACAAATAGAAACGCAAAGATTACCAGCGCGGCCCGCGAACCGATCCTCAGGAATTCGGTGAAGCCACTTAACTCTACGTAGAACCAGGTCATGTCGCGGAGATTGGGTCGCGGTACCCAGCCAAGATTTTCCGCGAGCCCGCCCTTCGCGTGCAGTGATTGCCCCGCAGCCCATGCCCACGGGCTAAATAGAAGAAGCACCAGCAGGCTCGCGCCGGTAAAACTCAGCAGCGCGCCACGGCGCTTCCACAGCAAATACAGGAATTCCAGGCCGATAATCAGCCAGCCATAGTAATGCGAGTACACAAGCAATAAATTTGCTGTCGAGAGCAGAACCAGATTTTGTCTTGTGTCGATCCTGAGGTAACGCTGAAAGAGCCAGATAGAGGTCAGTCCGAACAAATCCAGCAGGCAATACATGCGCATGTGCTGGGAAAAATAGATGGCGTACGGATGAGCGCTGGCTATTGCGAGAGCCAGATTTCGCGCGCCGGGTGCAACGTCGAGATCTTTGCACAACAAGAACACCGGCACCAGGCACAGGGTTGATGCGGCGACAGGGAAGAGCCTGAGCCAGAGTAGAGACTCACCGCCCAAAGCCACCCAGACTTTCAGCAGCATGTAAAAAAGCGGTGGATGGATGGCATCTCTTACCGCGGCTGTAAAGAGCGAGTGCCAATCGGAGCGGGCGAGCAGGAGGCTGAAGATTTCATCGCCATCCAGAGAAACCGAAGTCAGCCGCCAAATGCGGAGAAACAAAAAAACCGCAACCAGCGCGGCAGCAATCACCGTTGAGATCAGAGAATCGGATCTGCGGACAGGCGCCGAAACCGTTGCGCTGGCGGTTACGCTACTCATATTGGCAAGTCTGCCTGATCATCCGACGTTTGATCTTAGCATGTTAAAATCAATCATTTAGCGCATGCCTCCAGGAGACCCAGAGCGGAAACGGATCAGCATGAAAGACGTGCTGCTGTGGGCTGAAGGTGACCCGCCAAAACCGGGCCCGAGGCGCATCGGCATCCATACGTCGACTGCCGGCGGCGTTGAGATGGCGGTGGAGCGCGCTTATCGGCTGGGAGCGAACACGTTCCAGATATTTTCCTCCAGCCCGCGACAGTGGAAGCCGTATTCGCTGGCTCCATCGCAGTGTGACGCCATGCGCGGTCTGCGAGAAAAATATGGGATTGGCCCGGTGGCAATCCACAGCAGTTATCTGGTGAACATGGCCAGCGCTACGCCGGAGTTTCATCGCAAATCGGTGGCGGCATTTCGTGGTGAGCTGCAGCGAGCGCTTGCCTTGTGCGCTGAGTACCTGGTGCTGCATCCCGGCTCGTTCCGCGGGCGCAGCCGCGAAGAAGGCCTGGAACTGGTGGCGAGCTCGATTGGTGAAGCATCCGAAGGATTGGAGTTGGAGAAATCCACTCTCAAGGTGTTGATTGAGAACACAGCCGGTGCGGAATTCTCACTGGGTGGTTCGTTCGACCAGGTGGCTCAGTTGCTTGAATACCTGCGTCCGGTGTGTCCAGTAGGCGCGTGCATTGATACCTGCCATACCCACGTTTCCGGGTATGACATTGTGACTGAAGCAGGTTGGCAGGAAACGATGCGGAAGCTCGATGAGACTGTCGGCCTGGCAAACGTGATGGTGTGGCACTGCAATGATGCGAAGGATGCGCGCGGGTCTAAACGGGATCGCCATGAACACATCGGCAAAGGAACGATTGGGCTGGAGACGTTTCGCTGGTTGCTGAATGATCCGCGGACCAGGCACGCGGCCTTCATCGCCGAAACGCCGATAGACGAGCCGCAGGACGATTTGAGGAACATAGAAGCATTGAAGTCGCTGGTGCGGGTGGCCAAAGCGCCGGTGGAGCGGAAAAGAGCATAAGGAAGAAATGTCGGACACTGTAAACATCACCGCCAACCAATCTGATCAGCGCGAGCAGCGCTACGAGCCGCAGCGCATTGAAGAGAAGTGGCATGCGCGCTGGGAAGCCAGTCCAGATCTGTATGCAGCCGAGCCGCATGACAGCAAGCGCAAGAAGTACTACGTGCTGGAGATGTTGCCCTATCCCTCTGGCGCGCTCCATATGGGACACGTGCGCAACTATTCCATTGGCGACGCCCTGGCGCGCTACATGTGGATGAACGGCTACAACGTGCTTCATCCCATGGGCTGGGACGCCTTCGGCCTTCCCGCGGAGAACGCCGCCATTAAGAACAACGTGCCCCCGCGCCAGTGGACGCTTTCCAACATCGCGCACATGAAAGCGCAGATGAAGCGCCTTGGCTTTGCCTACGACTGGTCGCGCGAGGTCACCACCTGCCTGCCCGACTACTACAAATGGAACCAGTGGTTCTTTTTAAAGCTGTATGAGAAGGGCCTCGCTTACCGAAAAAGCAGCAAGGTCAACTGGTGCCCGGAATGCGCGACGGTGTTGGCGAACGAGCAGGTGGTTGATGGCTGCTGCTGGCGTCATGAAGAGACGCAGGTGGAGCAGCGTGAACTGGAGCAGTGGTTCGTCCGGACCACCAGGTATTCTGAGGAATTGCTCGCGGGACTCGACAAGCTTGAGGGTTGGCCGGAAAAAGTTCGCACCATGCAGCGCAACTGGATCGGGCGCAGCGAAGGAGCGCTGGTTGACTTTGCCGTGGATGCTTCAGTGAGCGGCAAGGAAAAAATCACTGTCTTTACGACGCGGATTGACACCATCTATGGCGCAACTTCTATCCAGCTTGCGCCCGAGCATCCGATGGTCAGCGAGTTGATTGGCAATGATCCGCATCTGCTTTCCCGGGTGGAAGACCTCACCCGCGAGCAGGCGCGAGCCAAGGCTGAAGGCGATGCCAACATCGATAAGCATGGTGTTTTTACCGGGCGGTATGCGGTCAATCCGTTTAATCAGGAGAAAATACCGATCTGGGTGGCGAGTTACATCCTGATGGGTTATGGCACGGGCGCGATCATGTCAGTCCCGGCGCATGACGATCGCGACTTCGAATTTGCCAAGAAGTACGACATTGCGATTCGCGTGGTCATCCTTCCACGGCGGACACTTGAGCCTCCCGGACCGGGCGAACCGGAAGAGCCGGTGCTTCCTTACACGGAAAAAGACAGCCTGCTGATCAACTCGGGTGAGTTTACCGAGCTTTCCAACCAGGAAGCCATCGAAAAGATGTCTGCTTACGCGGAAGCGCACGGGTTTGGCAAGCGCACGGTCACGTATCGCTTGAAGGATTGGGGAATATCCCGCCAACGATACTGGGGAACGCCGATTCCAATGCTCTACTGCGCGGGGTGCGGCGTGGTACCGGTTCCGGAAAAGGACCTTCCTGTCTTGCTTCCGGAAAACGTGGATATTACGTTGCAGGGTGGATCTCCGCTCGGACGTGTGCCGGAATTTGTGAATGCTACCTGTCCAAAATGCGGCGGGGCCGCTCGGCGCGAGACCGACACGATGGATACTTTCGTTGACTCGTCGTGGTATTTCTATCGCTATACGAATGCAAAACTTACGGACCGTCCGTTGGATACGCCAACCGTGGATTATTGGTTTCCCATTGATCAATACATTGGCGGGGTGGAGCACGCGATTCTGCATTTGATCTATTCGCGTTTCTGGACCAAGTTCATGCGCGACCTTGGCATCATTCACAATGATGAGCCGGCGACCCGCCTTTTCACCCAGGGCATGGTGATCAAAGACGGCGCCAAGATGTCAAAAAGCAAAGGCAACGTGGTTTCGCCGGACGATATGGTGGCCCAGTTTGGCGCCGATTCGACGCGCCTCTATGCGTTGTTTGCTACCTCGCCCGACCGCGAACTTGACTGGCAGGAGGCCGGTGTTGAGGGTGTGCACCGCTTCCTTGGCCGTGCTTATCGCTTTGTCATGCGGAATGCGGCGGTCTCACGTGATTCGGCTTCCGCGCAGCCCGCAAGGGAAGCCCTGCCTCCCAAGATCAAGGCGATCGAGCGCAAGCTCCATCAAACCATCAAGCGCGTGACGGAAGATTTCCAGGGACGCTGGCATTTCAACACTTCCGTGGCCGCGATCATGGAATTCGTCAATGAACTCTACGGCGCAGAAGAGGAACTGACAAACGAAAAATACAAGTGGCTGCTTGCGGACGTCTTGCGCAACCTGGCTTTGCTGCTTGCCCCATTTGCTCCGTTTCTTGCCAATGAACTTTGGGAAGCAATAACCCCTGAAGGCAGCGGCGGGATTGACCTGTTGCGTCATCGCTGGCCGGAGTTCGATCCGGCGCTCACGAAAGAAGACGAGATCACCTATGCCGTTCAGGTTAACGGCAAGCTGCGCGGCCATGTCGTGGTTCCAGCCGAAAGCCCTGAAGAGACAGTGCGAGAGAGTGTTCTTGCCGACGAGAAGGTCAAGGCAGCGCTGGAAGGCAAGCAGGTGGTGAAGATTATCGTGATTGCGGGGAAGCTTGTTAATGTCGTGGTGAAGTAAGGTATTGCCCGCGCGCCAGTGGGCGACAGATAGAATAGTCTTGCATGACCAAGGTCCCCAACCCAATTGGACAAGGGTTCGCCGCGGTTCGGCGCGACCCCGCGATATTTCTGGTTGAAATACTGTGGCGCTGGTCGTTTGCCATCATCGCACTGTTTGTGCTTTTCGGCACAGGTCTCATGCTTCTGGGCCCACTGAATATGGGCGACTCGTTTTCCTTTGCCTGGCGTACACACGATACCCAGAGGCTTAGCCTTCTTTTGCTGAGCGCCGTGCTCAGGCTCGGAGCGAAGCTGATCATCGCAGCCGTCGCGCTTCCGGTGATCATTGCGTTGGTATGGAGCGTATTTTCTGCAGCCGGCCGCCGGATCACGGTGGCGCGGCTTGACCCTGGGTCTCCGCCGCTTCGTTTTGGCGGAATGCTGGCGGTGCAGTGTATGCGTGCGCTCCTCACGTGGCTGGCTGGTCTTTTGTTAATCGGGGCGGTCATCATAGGCATCCGCATCGCCACGAGCGGATCAAAACCGGACCTCTTTCCTTTTTATATGGTGATAGGGCCTTCAGTTGTTGTCATCGCTCTCATTTGGTTGGTCGTTAACTGGTATCTCTCCATGGCTGGACTGTTCGGAAGATCGGGACAAGGGTTCCGCGGCGCATTTCGGCAGGCTCGGGAGACCGTGGCGCGTCAGCGATCGGATTTTGCCGGCACGGGTTTTGTATTTTTGCTGCTGCGCCTGGTGCTATTGCTGATGGTGCTGGCCATTTGCGGCCTCACTTCCAGCATGGCTGGCACCGCCCCAGAAACTTATTTTGCCATGGTGATGGCGTTCCTTTTGGTCTATTGCGCTCTCGCGGACGTCTTATACATGGCGCGGATGGCGGCGTACGTCGCGCTGGCCGCGGCCCACACTGAACCTGATGTGGTGGAATTGCTGGAAGCATCTTCCAGGGCCTCCGGTCGGGATTCCTCGCTGCTCTGATTTACCTTTACACGCCGTCGCGAATCAGAGAAAATTGTTCGTGGAAGATCAATCCATCGTAATTCTCGACTTTGGCTCGCAATATACCCAGCTTATTGCGCGTCGCATCCGTGAACTGAAAGTCTTCTCCGTCGTTCTGCCGTGCAACGCTCCGCTCGATGAAATCAAGAGTTACCGGCCAGCAGGCATCATCCTCAGCGGAGGACCGTCATCGGTGTACGACAACGACGCGCCTCCGGCCGACGAACGCGTTTTCGGGCTCGGTCTGCCGGTGCTCGGGATTTGCTACGGATTGCACTTCATCGCGCACAAACTTGGCGGCAAGGTGCGTCCGGGGCCCAAGCGCGAATATGGGCATGCTGAGATCACCGTTTCCGGACAGTCGCGGCTGTTCAAAGGGCTGCCTGCTTCGCTGAATGTCTGGATGTCGCACGGTGATGAAGCTCTGGAACTGCCGAAGGGATTCGGCGTAGTGGCCCGGAGCAGCAACGCGCTGGCCGCGATGGAGGACGAATCCAGGCGCATCTGGGCCGTGCAGTTCCATCCTGAGGTCCATCACACCAAGAGGGGATCCGAGTTGTTGCGCAATTTCGTCGTTGATATCTGCGGCGCCCGTGGTGACTGGACTCCGCAACACTTCATCGAGGAAACCATTCGCCAGGTCCGCGAAACCGTTGGCGAACAGGGAAGGGCCATTTGCGCGCTTTCCGGCGGAGTTGATTCCGCGGTAGCAGCTACGCTGGTCGACCGTGCTATCGGCCGCCGGCTGATCTCCGTTTTCGTGAACAACGGAGTGCTGCGCAAGAACGAGTTTGAAAAGGTCCAGGTCAATCTAAAAGAAAAACTTGGTCTCAACGTGGTCGCGGTGGACGCTGGCTCGCGTTTCCTGGGCAAACTGGCCAGTGTTACGGATCCGGAAAAGAAGAGAAAGATCATCGGGAATGAGTTCATCGAAGTCTTCGACCAGGAAGCGCACCGGCTGGAACAACAGATGGGTAAGGTCAACTGGCTGGTGCAGGGCACTCTGTATCCAGATGTGATCGAGTCGCGCAGCGTGCGCGGGCCCTCGCAGACCATCAAGACCCATCATAACGTTGGCGGCCTGCCGGACAAGATGAAGCTTCAGCTTATCGAACCCTTAAAGGACTTGTTTAAGGATGAAGTCCGTCGCATCGGCCGCGAAATGGGCATGCCGGAAGATGTTTTGCAACGCCAGCCTTTTCCCGGGCCGGGTCTGGCAGTACGTATTCTGGGTGAAGTCACGCCGGAACGGATAGCGTTGTTGCAGGAAGCCGATGACATTGTTGTCTCTGAGATACGCCGCGCAGGATTGTACACGCAAATCTGGCAATCGTTTGCCGTCCTGTTGCCGGTGATGTCGGTGGGTGTTATGGGAGACCAGCGGACATACGCCTACACCTGCGCCATCCGCGCTGTACATTCTGAAGACGGCATGACGGCGGATTGGGTTCCTCTGCCCTACGAAGTACTGAAATCGATTTCGAACCGGATTGTGAATGAGGTTCGCGGAATCAACCGCGTGGTCTATGATGTGACTTCAAAGCCGCCCGGCACCATCGAGTGGGAATAGCACGACACAGTGTCTCAACTCAACAGCGGAATTTGTTCATGAATTTGGATTCTGATTCAATCAAGCGCCACATTGAAGAATCACGTAGCCGCGCGGCCGAACTCGCGGGCGGCCTCACCGCGGAGCAACTCATCCAACGGCCGGAGCCGAGCCAATGGTCGATTGCGGAATGCATTGCTCACCTGAATGCCACCGCTAACACTGTGCAGGGGTTGGTGGCAGAGGGCGTGGAACGCGGCAAGCGCGAGAAAATCCTTGGCGCCGGCCCATTCGATATCGGAACCAAAGGGCGGTTCCTGGTGTGGTTTGCAGAGCCGCCGCCAAAAGTAAAAATCACCGCTCCACGCCGTGTACAACCGCCAGCAAAGATCGATCAGCCCCTTCAAGTATTCGAGGGTTTTATGGCTGTCCAGGACGGATGGGAACGATTGCTGCGCGAATCCGCGGGACTTGATCTTGCGCGCATTAAGGTCGGCCCGCGGCTATCGGCATTCCGGGTGCGGCTGGCCGCGGTTTGGCCCTGGATGATGGCCCATCAGCGACGTCATTTACTGCAAGCGGAAAAGGTAAGAGAGGCGGTTCTTTCCCAATCGGCGATGCTTAAGAACGCAGCTTCTTCTTGATATCGGTAGTCCGCCGGCTTAGCAGGTTATTTCACTCGCTCCTGAACGCTCCGTGAAACCATTGTTACCAGCTTACGCGGGCTAACCCTTACGGATTGGGCCAGTATTTTGTTCATCACGCCGGGAATCACCATGGTCTTGCCTTTCATCATGCCCTGGTAGCCGGCTTTGGCGACGTCCATAGAGCGCATTGCTCCCATTTTGAACAGGCGGGAATCTTCCATATTGGCGCGCCGGGCGAACTCTGTTTCCGTCGCTCCGGGACACAGACAGGTGACGGTGACGCCGCTGCCTTTCAACTCATTGGCAATGGCTTCAGAAAAAGAGATCACATAGGCCTTGGTGGCATAGTAAACGGCCATCAAAGGCCCAGGTTGAAAGCCTGCGGTGGAAGCCACATTCATGATTCTGCCCTGTTTACGCTGCAACATTCCGGGCAAAGCAAGCCGGGATAGGGCCGTCAAAGCGGCTATGTTCACCTGGACCATTTCCAAAGCGGATTGCGAGTCGTTTTCCGAAAACAGGCCGTAGGAACCAAATCCGGCGTTGTTGACCAGGACCCCGACTCGCAGACCACGACGATCGATTTCTGCGAATAGCTCTGCTGGCGCGGTGGATCGAGCAAGGTCAGCTGCGATCACGTGTACACGGTTTCCGTGATTCGCTTCCAGATCGTTCCCGATCTTCTCCAATTCCACCTGTTTTCTGGCGGTGATGATCAAATCGAAGGCGGGCGCCATCAGATGTGCCAGATCCAGGCCTATACCGCTGGATGCGCCGGTGATAAGCGCCGTGTCGCGCACGTGGTTGCCTTGGGCAGCGCCAATGTAAGCAGGAAGTACCATTCGTTTACTCCGCGGCCATCATACGCGAATGCCACATCTACTTGAATGCGGTCCCAAAACGGCACAAGTTGAAGGTGGAATTCCATTTCGGAACAAAAATGGTTAGAGAGCTCTAATTCAGAGACTCTCTTTACAAATCATAAGAAAAAAATTGCGCAGTTCTAATCTGCATCGTGATAAGAGATACGTCCGACAACCAAACTTGTTCTACGTTCTAAAAGGGAACTGTTCTTCCGGGCTGGTCCCAGATAAGTCAGACGCGTAAGAACGATCCTTCGTGAACCCGAGCTCATCCGTGTGTGCTTCGCCTACGACGCATGGATGCTGGCTGTCACTGTCAATAAAAACAACATTCATTTGCAGCACACATGGTTGGGTTGATGTGTCTTTCGGCCATCGTGCTTAAGACCTTTCACGCCCAAGCGGAAAGTGCCTCCACCGATTCGTATCCGAGTCACAACCGAATCCGAACACAAAAAGCAACACACAAAAAAGCAACACACAAAAAGCAAGGAGC
>DASTPO010000325.1:0-6481 GCA_035762225.1 Candidatus Angelobacter sp. | reverse complement strand
CAAGGAGGAATGTAGTTTCCGCAACTCGCTTTTGCTGAGTGAATTGGCGCGACGGCGCGGCCGCACCCCGGCTCGGATCAAGGCTTCATCGGCATAGATGTTTCCCACCCCGTGCAGCAGCTTTTGGTTGAGCAACGCGGCTTTGATCGGGGCTTTGCTGCCGTGGAACAACCGGGCGAACTCCTGTTCGGTAATGGAGAGCGGCTCGGCTCCCGGGCCGTTGAAGCCGCCGTGGCGGACTTCAAGACGTCCAAAGCGGCGCGGATCAACGAACCTGAGCTCCTTGCCCGAGTGAAGCGTTGCCACCAGATGGGTGTGCTTTGCCAATTCGCTCTCCGGGGCAACAACCAGCATCCTTCCGGTCATCCCCAGATGGACGATCCACTGGCTTCCGGCGCGGTTTTGGGGTGACTCGAGGTCAAACACGATGTGTTTCCCGACACGGCGCACCCGATCAATGCGAGATCCCTCCAGGGCGCGGGCGATTTCCGCAGCCGTGGACTTAAGCGGCTCTGGCTTGTCGCCAACCCATACGGCTTGAATGCGGTCTCCGGCAACGCGTTTATGCAACCCGTTAGCGACGGTTTCAACTTCTGGCAGTTCCGGCATTTATTTCACACCTTGCAGTTTCTCTACCCTGATTCGATCATCTCACGAGTAATAAGGATTCGCGGATGGGGCCGCGGACCGGACAAATTCGCGACGCCGGGAACCACAAAAACGTTTCGCGCATCAAGGTTCCTTGCATAGAATCATTGCCGGGGCCGGTACCTGAAATTTTGGGCCCCCACGGTTCTGGAAACAACATTTGAAATTCTTCGATAAAAAGACTGCGCAGGCGCTGTTGACCGCACTGGTGTTTGCACTGGCGCTGCTCTTCCTTTATGTCGCATGGCGGGCGTTTATCACTTTCCTGTTCGCCATTTTCTTTGCCTATTTGCTGGAAGCCCCGGTTTCACGGCTGCAAACGTGGCTGAAGGGATCGCGTGGCGGGGCCATTGCGCTGGTGTACATGATTCTGGTGGTGGGCCTGATTGTGGTGTTTACCCTGGCCGGGCAAACGGCGGTGCAGGAAGCGGAAAACCTGTTGCAGCACGCGCCGGACATGGTGGCCAAGATGAATGCCCGAAGCATCGTTGAACATCTGGGCGCGAAGCATGGCTGGAGCCAGGGTACGATCGACGGCATGGCGCGGTATCTGGACAGCCATCGAGGCGAAATTGTGGCCACCACGCAGGACCTGATCCTGCGCGCGGTAAAGACCATCGAGAGCATGTGGTGGCTGCTACTGGTCCCCATCCTGGCAATTTTCTTTCTGAAAGATGGCCGGCAGCTGGGACAAAACCTGGTTGACTCGGTTGAGGACACGCGCAACCGGCGAATCGTGGCGGAAACGCTCAACCAGATGAATATGATGGTGGGCCATTACATCCGGGCACAAATTACGCTGGCAACCCTGGCCATCGTGGTGGTGACCTTTATCTTGTCGGTGATGCGTGTTCCATTTGCCTTCGCGCTTGGCCCTACGGCGGGCGCGCTCGAGTTTATCCCCGCGGTTGGTCCGGCGGTTGGAGGATTGCTGGTGCTGATCGTGGCCCTGCTTTCCGGCTACAACCACATGTTGTGGCTGTTGATTCTTCTGCTCATCTGGCGCGCAGTGCAGGACTATGTCAGTTCGCCGCGGATCATGGGCAGCACCCTTGAACTCCACCCTCTCGCCGTGCTTTTTGGCGTTTTGGCCGGAGGCGAGGTGGCGGGGGTTATTGGAGTTTTTCTCTCGGTTCCGGTGCTGGCGACGCTGCGCATCCTCTGGCATGCATGGCTGCTCCAGCGAAAAACACTGCCGAAAACTGCCACCTGACATCCTGACTGCCGGGATTTCTTAGCGCGCTTGCGGGCGGTTAGAGGCCGCGAGGCGGCGGAAGAACAGGGAAACCGGCCGGCTTTCATAGCAGTGGCTTGGCTGTATAATCGAACGTTCTTAACTCTAAACAGAGGCTTTCTGTTATGGCAGTGTCAGCAATCGCGGGGATTCCCGCACTGAAAGAAGTTTATACACAGCTCAAGACGAGGATGGACAAGGCGGTGGAGGATTTCCGCGCCAGTCTGGCGGCTGCCCGCACCGGCCGCGCGACCGTCAACATGCTGGATCCCGTTCGTGTGCCATATTACGGGTCAGAGATGCCGCTCAACCAGGTGGCCACCGTCCATTCGCCTGAATCACAGCTGCTCACGGTACAGCCCTACGATGCCGGGATCATCGCCGATATTGAAAAGGCCATACGCTCCGCCGGACTCGGACTAAACCCGCAAAATGACGGCAAGCTGATTCGCATACCTGTTCCGCCGCTTACCGAGGAACGACGCCGGGACATGGTGAAGCATCTGCATAAAATCCTGGAAGACCACAGGACAGCGATTCGCAACGTGCGGCGCGACGGCAATGACGCCATCAAGAAGACACTGAAAGACAAGAAGATTTCCGAGGATGAAGAAAAGAAGGCGCTCGATGAAGTCCAAAAGCTGACCGACGCCGAGATCAAGAAAATGGAAGAGATGGCCGCCGCCAAGGAAAAAGAGCTGATGACGGTGTAGGCAACGACGTTGACCCAAGAAAAAGCCTGGCACTCTGGCCAGGCTTTTTCCATATGAATTGCAAGTTGCGAATCAGTGTTGCAGGGTCTTCCAGTTATCCAGTATTTCCGGTTTCCCGTCGCGGACCACCGTGGTGTAGATCTGATCGAACCCCTTGTGACGGGTGGGGCCATATTTCAGAGTGAGCTTCGGGCCCAGTCCAATATCCTTGGTCTGAACCGATTCCAGGGCGGTGATCAGCTTTTCCCGTGTCAGGTCCCTGCCGGCACGCTTAAGTCCTTCCACCATCACCATGGCATCGACGAAGCCCTCCAGGCTCACGAAATTGGGCTGCTCCGCGGGATAGAAAGTGGTTAGCGCTTCGCGATACATTGCAACCGTGGGGAAGTCGAGGCGGGTGTACGGCGGCACGACCTGGGTGATGACGGTGCCATCGGCATCTTTGCCAGCCTCAGCAATCAGCTTTTCGGTCCCTACAAATGACACGGTAAGAAAGATCGGGTGCCATCCCGAGGCGTGAGCTTTCTTGATGATCTCCGCCACCGGAGCATACGGCCCAACCAGCAACACCGCGCCCGGATTCAAGGGACGGACAGCATTCAATCCCTTTTCCACGTCGAGCGTGTTGCGCTGGAACGTGCCCATGGCCACCGGCGCAGCATTGTGCTTCTTGAGCGCCAGTTGCAACCCGCTCAGTACTGCCTGGCCGAACGCATCATCCTGGTAGATGACGCCGATCTTGTGGATGCCCAGGACATTCCAGAGATTCTCCACCTGCTCCCGGGTTTCATCGTTATAAGAGGCGCGCACGTTGAGCACGTAATGCTTCAACGGCGAATAGAGCATCTCCGCACCGGTAAAGAGTCCTACGACCGGCACTTTGTTGGCCTCCGCCATGGGAACATATTTGGCAGCGGTGGGCGTGCCCACAAAGAATCCGGCGGCAAAGACATTTTCCTTCATCAGGCGCTTGAAACAGTTTTCCGCTTTTTCCGGTTCGTAGCCATCATCGAAGGCAAGCAGCTGGACCTTGCGGCCGTTGACTCCGCCTTGAGCGTTGATGTGGTTGAGGTAGGTGGTGGCGCCGACAATCGTCTGCATGCCCAGAAAGCGCGCTGGGCCGTCAAGCGCCGAACAGGAGCCAATCAGGATCTGATTGTCGGTGACTCCCGGCGCCGCGGTTTGTGCTCCTGACGTGCCATAGATACACGCCAACAGAAGAGACACTACCACGATGGTCTTAACTTTTAGCTTCATAGATCGCCTTCTCTGGGCTTGGGACCCACCGTCGGAAACCTCACGGTCCAGTGGTGTTCCAACTGCTTGTGCGCGCATCGTAGCACGGCCGCATCGCGGAAGACGGAGCGCGTACCACATCCGCCAACCTGCGTAAGGCCACCGCCACTGGCCGTGGCCTATGCGAATCTCGAACTAGCGATTGGAAGCTGTCTGGACCGGCGCGTTGGCTGTCTCAGGGTTGCTCTGAGCCGGCTGAGGCGCGGGTTTGACGGCAACATGCAAGGGTGAAGGCTTCTTTTTGGAAGCCACCGTCTTGTTGGGACGGGCGGCCGGCTTATGGGCTACCACCGGCTGGTCGTCAAAATGATCAGGGCTGACTTCCTGCTGTGCCGCAAGGGAAAGGGACAGCAGCGCTGTACCTGCGAATAAAAGGCCTACATGTTTCACGTTCAACTTCATATCAATCCTCCGTCTGACTGGGCAAAAATCTCGTAGGCCCAGCATGGACCAAAATGGGACAGTACAAAAGGTCACTATGGTAATTGGAAGAAGGTGTTGAAGCCGACAGCGCAAACTAAGGTAACCTGTTGAATCTGAGTGTTTATTCGGCGTAGAGCAGCTGTTTTGCTAATGTACAGCCGACAAGTGCTGATGCGAGAATGGCACGGCTATAAAGACTCATTAACCTATGCCCGAAATCAGCGAAAAGCCGGCTGTGGAAGCCTCGTCCCAAGGCAAACCCGGGATACAGGGCCGCGCTGAATATCCTTTGCAACAGCCGATCGGGGAAAAATGGCGCCTGAGCTTCTGGGCGCTGAACATTACCCAATTTCAGGGCGCATTCAGCACCAACGCGTTCCAAAATCTGCTTTCCTACATGGTTTTGGGCATGGGGCTCTCCCATGCACAGCGCGACAAGATGCTTCCGCTGATCGTGCTGTTCTTTTCCGTGCCGCTGGTGATGTTCAGCATGGCCGGCGGCTTTCTGGCGGACCGGTATAGCAAGCGCCAGGTCATTATCGGGACCAAGCTCATGGAGATTGCGGCCATGGCGGGTGGAATGGTGGCCCTCAGCACCGGCTATTTCCCGCTGCAACTCGGCGTTCTGTTTGTGGTGGCGATGCAGGCAGCGCTGTTCGGGCCGTCAAAATACGGGCTTCTGCCGGAACTGCTTCCGGAAAAATGGCTTTCCTGGGGCAATGGAATCGTGGAGCTGCTCACCTTTCTCGCAATCATCAGCGGGACGGTGGCCGCCGGGCTGATGTCAGAGCGTTTTCACGGGCATGAGAGCTACGCTTTTGGCTTGCTTCTGATAATCGGTTGCAGCGGACTCATATCGAGCCTGTGGATCGCCAAAATACCGGCCGCTGCGCCGGAGAAAAAATTCCGCATCAACTTTGTCGCCGACCTTTTCGTACAGGTAAAGCTCATGCGCCGGGACCGCCCGCTGTTTCTGGCGGTGATGGGCAACACCTATTTCTGGTTCATCGGCGTGCTTTTTCTGCAGACGATCTTTGCTTACGGCCGAGACTCTTTTAACGCCCAGCCGCAACACATCGCGTTGCTCCAGGCGGCGCTTGCCGGCGGGATCGGGATTGGCAGCGGCGTGGCGGGATATCTTTCCGGCAACAAGATTGAACTTGGACTCATCCCCCTGGGCTCGTTCGGCCTGACTATCATGGCCGGGGTGCTGGGAGTGTCACCGCATTCGTTTTCCGGCGCGGCCCTGGTGCTGGCGATGCTTGGTTTCTTTGGCGGATTTTTTGCCGTACCGGTAAATGCTTTGATTCAGCATCGTCCCACTCCGGACAGCAAAGGCGGAATCATCGCCGCCTCCAACCTGCTTTCGTTTGTCGGATTCGCGGTGGCTTCCGGAATGTATTTCCTGTTGACCACCGTGGTGCACCTCAGCCCGCGCGGCGTCTTTCTGGCCGGGGCCATTATCACGCTGGGCGCGACGCTCTATCTTCTATACCTTCTGCCCGACTGGTTTCTGCGGCTGCTTCTGTTTTTCCTGACGCACACGCTGTACCGGGTAAAGGTGATTGGGCGCGATCATATTCCGGAAAAAGGCGGCGCGCTGTTCGTTTCCAACCACATGTCATTTGTGGACGTGCTGCTGCTGCTTTCATCCACGGACCGGCCGATCCGCTTCCTGATGTTTCAGGGAATTTATTCCAAACCGATCGTCAAGCCGTTTGCGCTGATGATGAAGGCGATCCCAATCTCCTCCGAGTTGCGCCCGCGGGACATGATCCGCTCGCTGCGCATGGCCAGCGACGCGATCCGTGACGGCGAAATCGTCTGCATTTTTGCCGAAGGCCAGATCACGCGCACGGGGCAACTGCTTCCCTTCCGGCGCGGCATGGAGCGCATCATCAAAGGCATTGACGCACCGATTGTTCCGGTAAATCTTCACGGCGTCTGGGGCAGCATCTTCAGCTTTGAGCGCAACCGCTTTCTCTGGAAGGTGCCACGGAGAGTGCCTTATCCGGTGACCGTAAGTTTCGGGAAGTGGCTGCCGCCCACCAGCGCACCGTCCGAGGTGCGCCAGGCGGTGCAGGAGTTGCAAAGCGCAGCCTTTGCCGCCGACCGCAGTCCCAAGTTCACCCTGGACCGGGCATTCGTGCGCAGCGGGAGACGCTAT
>DASTPO010000324.1:0-6092 GCA_035762225.1 Candidatus Angelobacter sp. | reverse complement strand
CGCGACCCGGTCACGCGCATGCAGATGTTCCTGGTGCGGGAAAATATTCTTGATGAAGCGGGAATCAACCGCCTGGAGAAATCCGTGGACGAGGAAGTGAAGGCCGCAGCCGACCAGGCCCTGGCCGCCGCGTTCCCCTCCACCGATTCAATCTACAGGCACGTTTACTCGGAAAATCTTGATCCACGGAAGATGTCATCCGAGGCCAGGCCCGAAGGCGCCGATAAGACCATGGCGGACCTGATCAATGCTTGCCTGAAAGACGAGATGCGCCGCGATGATCGCATCGTTGTCTTTGGCGAGGACGTGGCCGACTGCAGCCGGGAAGAGTATCTCAAGCAGAAGCAGATCAAGGGTAAGGGCGGCGTTTTCAAGCTGACGTCAGGCCTGCAAATGGAGTTTGGCAGTGACCGCGTCTTCAACTCGCCCCTGGCCGAGGCCAACATCGTGGGGCGCGCTATCGGCATGGCCACCCGCGGCCTGAAGCCGGTAGTGGAAATCCAGTTTTTTGATTACATCTGGCCCGCCTATCACCAGATACGCAATGAACTTTCCGTGATCCGCTGGCGCTCCAACGGAAATTTTTCCTGCCCGGCGGTGATTCGTGTCGCCATCGGCGGTTATCTTACCGGCGGTGCGGTGTATCACTCGCAGTGCGGCGAAAGCATTTTCACGCATATCCCCGGACTGCGCGTATGCTTCCCCTCCAACGCGCCTGATGCCAACGGCCTGCTGCGCACAGCGATTCGCGGCGACGATCCGGTATTGTTCCTGGAACACAAGCGGCTCTATCGCGAGACTTTTGGCCGCGCTCCCTATCCCGGTCCGGATTACATGATCCCGTTTGGCAAGGCGCGCGTCGTGAAGGAAGGAACGGACCTCACGGTGATCAGCTATGGAGCCACGGTGCCCAGGGCCCTGCAGGCGGCGCAGAAAATCGAACGCGAGCACGGTGTAAGCGTGGAATTGCTCGATCTGCGCACGCTGAGTCCGTATGACTGGGAGGCGATTGCAACGTCAGTCCGTAAAACCAGCCGCGTCATCGTTGCCCATGAAGACACCATGAGCTGGGGCTACGGCGCGGAGATTGCCGCCCGCATTGCCGATGAACTGTTTGAAGACCTGGATGCTCCGGTCAGGCGCGTTGCCGCAACCGACACTTTTGTCGCCTATCAGCCGATTCTGGAAGACGTGATTCTGCCGCAGTCGGAGGATTTGTATAAGGCAATGGAGAGCCTGGCTAAGTTCTAAAAATCTGGTGATCGCAAGGGACACGCAGAAACGCGAAGAGTGCCGCATTTGCGCACGACTCTTGGTGGTTCTTTGTGTCCTTTGTGGTTAACGCGTTTTTCCGGCCCGTTCCAGCACGAACCTATCCAGCGCCAGAAGCAGCTCTTCACGGTTCGAATACGGCCCTGGTTGGTAGCCTTTTGAACTGATTCCCTCTTGCGCCATGTCAGAAAGCGCCCAGTCCTGCTTGTTCGTGATGTCCCAGAATTCGATTGCGTCCTGCGGGTTGAAGCCCGGTTTCCTGATTTCATCGGGGTGGAAATGCCACTCACACACGATCTCGGTCTGGTCCACCGCTTTCGGCCACATGGTAAAGGTGAGCATGTAGTCAGGATGCAGGTTGAGAAAGAAATTCGGCAGCAGGCAGTAGTAATAAACGTGGCGCTGGTCGTCTGCGCTCAAGCCAGGCAGCGAGCATCGGTCCGTGGAACCGTCCATGGTCAGGCTCTTCACGCCTTCGCGGAGGTCCATGCGGCCGCCCAGGTATGTCGGCTGAGGTGGCTCGTTGTCACCGCTCATGTAATGCGATTGCCTGTTCAACAGTGGATGCACAATCGGGCAGTGCAGGCACTCGGAGTAATTCTGGATGATCAGCTTCCAGTTTGCCTTTAACTGGTAAACGCGCCTTTCCACCAGTTTCAATTCTTCCATGCGCCACGGCTGAAACTTTTTGTCGAGGCTGGCCAGATGCTGCGCAAAGGGAATCGGATGGGCAGACAAGTTAATGAAGATGTGGCCGTCCCAAACCGCAGTGGCTACGGCATTCAGCGGATAGTCAGCCTCGTCGAAGCCCTGCACTTTTTCCATGTGCGGAGCGTTCGCCAGCGAGCCATCCAGCTTGTAAGTCCACGCGTGATACTGGCACTGGATGCGGCCGGCAAACTTGCCTTCATCATGCTGGCATAGCAGCGTGCCGCGATGGTGGCAGACATTGTGAAAAGCGCGAACGCTTCCCTGCTCGTCGCGCGTCACAATCACGCTGGCGTTGGCCACCCGACGCACGAAATAGTCACCGGCATTCGGGATCTGGCTTGTCCGGCCTGCACACAGCCACATGTCGAAATGGATCGCTTCCATCTCACGCTGGAACCATGAGCGGTCTGTGTAATAGCTCTGCGGCAGGGTGGTGGCTTCCGCTGCGGCGACTTCAGGGCGGGTATTGGAATACGACGTGGACATGCTGCCAGCTTAGCCTTATCGGCGCAGCTCTTTCAATATCTCACGCGCCGCGTTCGCGCCCGACCCTCCGGTCAGCCCGGCTCCTGGATGTGTTCCCGACCCGCACAGGTACAGGTTGGTGATCGGCGTGCGATAGCGCGCCCAATCCAGCAAAGGCCGCATGGTAAAGAACTGGTCGAGCGCGAGCTCACCATGAAAGATGTGGCCGCCCGTCATGCCGTAGCTCTCTTCCATGTCTTTGGGCGTAATGATCTGGCCATCCAGCACCAACTCCGGCAGATTCGGGGCATATTCACTCAATTTCTTTACCACTGCATTGCCCAGGGCATCACGCTGGCTGTCCCAATCTCTGTTCTTGAGTTTGAACGGAGCATATTGCACATAAACAGAGATTACGTGCTTGCCGCCGGGCGCCAGCGACGGGTCGGTCAGGGTCGGGAGCGTCACTTCCAGATATGGTTCCGGAGAAAAATTTCCGTACTTTGATTCGTCGAAGGCGCGCTCCAGATAATCTATCTCGGGTCCGATGTGCAGCCGCCCGCGCAACGCGGCGTCATCGGCAGCGAGCGCGGTGAATTTTGGCAGGGCGGAGAGCGCCAGATTCACCTTCGCCACCGTTCCCGGCATGCGGTAATTCTGGAGCTTCATTACAAAGTCGGGTGTGAGATGGGTGGGATCCACCAGCTTCAGCAGGGTTCGGCGCGGATCTGCATTGGAGATTACCGCCTTGGCGCCAATCTCCTCGCCATTGGCCAGGACAACGCCGTTCGCGATACCCTCATTGATTCGCACCTCTTTCACTTCCGCGCCGGTGCGAATCTCTGCTCCCGCCGCTTTTGCCGCTGCGGTCATCGCCTGCGTGATCGCGCCAATCCCGCCGATCGCACATGCGGCTGAGCCAGCCGGATGGGAATCGCCAGCAGCACGAATCAGCAATACCAGGCTGCTGCCAGCCGACCATGGTCCCATGGCGGTGCCAAAAATCCCGCGAGCGGCCACCACAGAGCGAAGCAACTCTGTCTCAAAAAACTCCGCCACCAGGTCGGCCACGGCCATTGGCCCCCAGCGGAGCACGCGGTACATATCTTTCTTGCCCAGCTTGCGCAACGCGCGTCCGGTTTGCAGCATGGACCACAAATCAGACCGGCTGGGATCATCGATATTCGGCGGAGGCAGCTTCAGCGCCTGTCCGATGACGCCACCGATCTTCTCCAGCGCCTGCTGGAAAAGGGGATACTGCGCTGCGTCTTTGGCCGAGAATTTTCCGATCTCCTGCACCGCGCGCTGGATGTCGTTATAGAGGACCAGCGCCCGGCCGTCCGGTGAGAGCGCGGTAACGCCCGCCTCCGGAGTAACCAGCTTCAGTCCGTGGCGGGCCAGATCCATGTCGCGCACCACTTCGGGCAGCAACGGCCCGGCTGCATGCGCCAGCGTGGAGCAGCGAAAGCCTGGATGAAATTCTTCAGTAATGGCTGCGCCGCCGGTCTGCGCCCGCCGCTCCACTACCAGAGGCTTGAAACCTGCTTTGGCGAGATAAAAAGCAGTGACCAGTCCGTTGTGGCCGCCGCCGATGATGAGGACGTCGCGAGTTTCAGGCATCGCCTAGCTCGCTCCCTTGACGTCTTTCAATATCTCCAGCGCCGCCAGCCGTCCCGGCGCGCCCATGATGCCGCCGCCCGGATGCGTGGCCGAGCCGCACATATACAGGTTCTTGATGGGCGTGCGGAACGCCGCATAGCCCGGCACCGGACGCAGGAAGAAAAGCTGTTCCAGTGAAAGCTCGCCCTGGAAAATATTGCCTTCGCTCAGTCCGAACTCGCGTTCCAAGTCCAGCGGCGTGAGCACCTGCTTGTTGAGGATGATGTTCTTGATATTTGGCGCATATTGCGCAATCGTATCCACCACCGCGTTGCCGAAGGCCTCGCGCTGGTCATCCCAGTTCAGCCCCGCGCGCAACTTGTAAGGAGCGTACTGCACAAAGCATGACATCACATGCTTTCCCGGCGGCGCCACCGATGGATCGGTCAGTGACGGAATCACCATGTCAATATACGGATGGCGCGAGAAATTGCCATATTTGGCGTCGTCATAGGCTCGCTCCATGTACTCAACGCTGGGCGAAATAGAGATTGCTCCGCGCAGGTGCGCGCCTGCTCCGGGAAGACATTTGAAATCAGGCAGGGCGTCCAGCGCGATATTCACCTTGCCGGACGAGCCGCGGAACTTGTAACGGCGCACGTCTTCCAGAAATTCTCCCGGCAACTGGTTCTCTTCAATGAACTTGATGAAGGTAAGCCGGGGATCGACGCTGGATGAAATCACGTCGCCGTAAATCTCATCGCCGTTTTGCAGCGCCACGCCCTGAGCGCGGTTGTTCTTGACGATAATTCTGGCGATCGGCGCCTGTGTGCGTATCTCCGCGCCGGCTTCGCGGGCCGCATCGGCGATCGCATTGGAAATCGCGCCGGTGCCGCCGCGGGCAAAGCCCCAGGACCGGAACGCGCCGTCAATCTCCCCCATGTAGTGGTGCAGCAGGACGTATGCGGTGCCGGGTGAGCGCACCCCCAGAAACGTGCCGATAATCCCCGAAGCCGACATGGTTGCCTTAAGCACGTCGGTCTCAAACCACTGGTCCAGGAAGTCGATGGCGCTCATGGTCATCAACTGCACCTGGTTGTATTTGTCTTCGCTGGAGAGGCCTTGAAAACGCTTGCCGATGAACAGCATCTTCATCAGTTCACGCGGATTGAGCGTGCTGGGGTCGGGCGGCACCATGCCAAGGATCGGCTTCACAAAGCGGCACATGGCTTGCATGGCTTTACCGAACTCTTCATATGCCTCGGCGTCCAGCTTGGAATGCCGCGCGATCTCGCGCCGCGTCTTGCCGTGATCGTTCACGCGCCACAAATAATCGCCGCTGGGCATGGGCGTAAAGGTGCCATCCAGTGGCAGGATTTCCAGGCCATGGCGCGGAAGGTCAAGATCGCGGATGATCTCCGGCCGCAACAGCGAGACCACGTAAGAACACACAGAGAATTTGAAGCCGGGAAAAACTTCCTCAGTGACCGCGGCTCCGCCCAGCACGTGTCGGCGTTCCAGCACCAGCACTTTCTTTCCGGCGCGGGCGAGGTAGGCGGCGTTGGTCAGGCCATTGTGCCCGCCGCCGATCACAATCACGTCGTATTTTTTGTTCGAACCGTTGGTTGTGGGAGCCATAAATGCGAGGGCACTGCCTTGGAAGCGTTCATCGATCTGACATTTTGATTTTACTGGAGCGTTAGAGATTTGTCGCGACTGCATCCGCAATCGACATTTGCGTGAGCAGGCACGATTGTTTCATCCACGGCAGGCCTTTCGTATAATCGGTTGTTCGCAAATAAACCTCTGAGGCCTTTGCTTTGCCGGTCGGTACCGCATTTCACGAACGCACCTTCGCTCTCTGCCAGAGCCTGAATTACCGCGAGTGGTCGGGCTTTTATACGGTCTCGAGCTACGAGGTGCACCACGAGCATGAATACAACGCCATCCGCAATGCCGCGGCGCTGATCGATATTTCCCCGCTTTACAAGTACATCGTGGAAGACAAAGACGCCACACGCTTGGTGAACCGCGTGATTACCCGG
>DASTPO010000323.1:0-32136 GCA_035762225.1 Candidatus Angelobacter sp. | reverse complement strand
GTACTTGTCCCGCACCGCGGTTGAAAGCTGCGTGCCTGCCGCCATGACACAAATTATAGGGCTAAAGAAGGCTATTTCTGGAGAGGCGCATCCTGCGGCGCTTTGTCCAGGGGAATCTCGAAGTAGAAGAGCTCCTTGCCTTCCGCCTTGATCCCGGAAATGTACAGGTGAGCTCCGGGCGCCAGCGTGTCCATTCCTACAGTGTCAAAGAACAGATAGCCGCTATTGGTGGAGTGTGGCGTGACCGGGACCGTGAGGAACTGCGCCGACTCATATTCTTCGCGGACGTCTTTGCTGATCGGCTCATTCTTCCTGCCCACGGGGAACGGCAGCTTCATGCCCGGCCTGCTGGTGTCTGCTTTGCTTGGGTTCGCCAAACGCCGATAGATGTCAGCATCACTCGCAGGCTGTATTTTGTCCCTGCGCGCCGTTATGAATTCGATCTTCAGGTCTTGCAGCATCAGCGTTTGGCCACTGTCATTGGTGACGATCAGTCGGACGGGATAAAAGCCGTAGCCTTTGTAGTTGGTCCGGAAAACCGCCAGCTTCTCCTTGGTATCGCATGGGTCCACCGCGATGGTCACGCTCTCATTCGGATGCGTTTCATGCATTGGATAGGTCACGGCCGGAGCGGCAGGTGGCGGAGAAAAGCGCTTCTCGCAGAAAACCAGCGTGGTCAGCAGCATGACCGGGATGAACAACCTTCGGGCTTTCACACCTCCGATTATATCCAGCCCCGGGGCCGTTTTGCACAAGGCCGTGATTTCCATAGAATGGCTATTCCTTCATGTATGTCCTTTACAGCTTTCTTCTGGCCTGCGCGGCAATACTGTCTCTGCCCTGGTGGGCACTGCAGATGCTGCGCCTGGGCAAATATCGCGCCGGACTGGGCGAGCGCCTGGGCTTTGTCTCTCCACGCCTGAAGGATGCCAAACCAGGCTGTGTCTGGGTGCATGCCGTTTCCGTGGGTGAAGTCCTGGCCGTAAGCCGGCTCGTCACTGAACTGCAGAGCGCTTATCCCGGGACACAGATTTTTGTCTCCACCACCACGGCCACGGGCCAGAGCCTGGCACGCGAGCGGTTCGGTGATGGACGATGCTTTTTTATGCCTTTGGACTTTGGCTTCTCCGTGCGCAGCTATCTGAACGCGCTTCAGCCCCGCCTGCTGGTCCTGGCTGAAACCGAGTTCTGGCCCAACCTGCTCCACCTGGCCCGCAAACGCAGAACGACCGTGGCGATTGTGAATGCCAGAATCTCTGACCGCTCATTTCCCCGCTATCGCCGTTTCCGCTGGTTCTTTTCCCGGGTCCTTTCCCAAGTGGACTTGTTTCTGGCGCAAACAGCGGTGGACGCAGAGCGGTTGCGCGCGATCGGCGCCGCGCCGGAACGCGTACGCGTAAGCGGCAACCTGAAATTCGATTTCCGGCCCGGCACCACGTCCAAACTGGCGCAGGATTTGCGCGCTTCGTTGGGTAAAGACGCGCTGGTCATTGTCTGCGGCAGCACCGCCGAAGGCGAAGAAGGACCTCTGCTGGAAGCCTTCAAAGCGATCCTGCAAAAAATCCCGCAGGCCGTGATGATTCTTGCTCCGCGGCATCCCGAGCGTTTTGATAAAGTCGCCGGTCTTATTGCCTCTCTGGACATTCCCTATCAACGCCGGACCACGTGGACCACCGGAGCGCCGTTGCGGGGCGCAGTATTGCTGCTCGATAGCGTAGGCGAACTGGCATCAGTGTATGCGCTTGCCGACGTTGCTTTTGTTGGCGGCAGCCTGGTTCCCACCGGCGGCCACAACATTCTGGAGCCCGCGCAATACGGCGCGGCCATTGTTGTTGGCCCGCATACATTTAATTTCCGTGAGATCGTCAAGATTTTTGCTGATGGCCACGCGCTTCGCGTTGTCGCCCTGGAAACGCTGTCTCGCCAGCTGCTCGATCTCCTGCAACATCCGGAACAACGTCGCCGCCTGGGCGAAAACGGCAAGAGATTGTTCCAGCAGCACTCGGGAGCGACGGAAAAAACCGTTCACGCACTCGGCCCGCTGCTGCGTGGCCCAGCCATGGAGCAGCGATGAACCCGCTTTCAACGTTGTTTGGCGCCGGCGTCGCCATCCGCAACATGCTTTATGACCGCGGCGCATTACGCGTGCAGAGGCTGTCACGGCCGGTGGTCAGCATCGGCAACATCTCCGTAGGTGGCAGCGGCAAGACCCCTTTTGTAATTGCCCTGGGCGAGTTGCTGAAGCAGCGTGGCATTCAATTTGACGTGCTTTCCCGCGGCTATGGCCGCACCTCCACGCAAATCGCGGCCGTGGACCTGAACGGCAAGCCGGAAGATTTCGGTGATGAGCCATTGCTCATCGCGCACAAGCTGCAAGTGCCGGTGATCGTGGGCGCGGACCGTTATCAGGCTGGACTGTTTGCGGAAAAAACGCTTTCCAGTCAGCTTCATCTGCTGGACGATGGTTTTCAGCACCGGCAACTGCGCCGCGACTTTGACATCGTGCTGCTGCCCCAGGGTGATCTGGCCGACGCGCTGCTTCCCGTTGGCCGCCTGCGCGAGCCTCCCTCATCGCTGCGGCGGGCTGATGCCATCGTGACATTTAGCACGCTTGAACTGGGCGATGCCGCCGGCACGGTATGGCCGGCGCGACGCAGCATTACGCTGCCGGCCATCACCGGCAAAGCCGTGGCGTTCTGTGGAATTGGCCGGTCAAGGCAGTTTTTTGACTCCGTGCGGGCGCTGAAACCGGATATTGCCGATGAATTGGCCTTCGGCGACCACCATCGCTACCGGCAAAGTGACGTTGATCGTCTTTTGCGCCTCAAGCGAACCGCCGGTGCGGCTTCATTTATCACTACGGCCAAGGATTTGATCAATCTGGGCGGACTTTCTGAGCAGCTGCAACCGCTCCAGACAGCCGAATTGAAGATTGACCTTGCCGCTCCCGGCCAGGCACTGGCCCACCTCCTTAATACCCTGGAACAGCGTTGTGGCTGCAGACTTTAGCCCGGGCATGAGAAAATCTTTGGAGTCCATGCAAAAAACTCAAAAAGCGGCTGACCGGCTGGTCAGGATCATTGATGGGTTTTCCAAGCTCACCATCACCGTCCTGGGAGACCTGATAGCCGACGAATTTATCTATGGAGAGATCTCGCGCGTGTCGCGGGAAGCTCCGGTGCTGATCCTGCGCCATCGCGAACAATCCGTGGTCCCGGGCGGCGCCGGCAACGCCATTTACAATCTGGCCGACCTCGGCGTGACGGTATTGCCCGTAGGGGTAATTGGGGATGATGAAGCCGGACGCATGCTGCTGCACTCCTTCCGGCAGAAGCATATTTCCGTCAGCGCGATTCGCAGGATCAAGGGCCGCAGCACCGTGACCAAAACCCGGGTGCTGGCTGGAACCACCCATTCGCCGAGGCAGCAGGTCATCCGCGTGGACCGCGAGCCGCAGACTTCCCTGGATCGCGCCGCCGTGCGCGACATTACTTTCCAGGCGCGCGGGTATGTGCGGGCCTCGGATGCGCTGCTGATTTCCGACTATGGCTACGGCGCCGCTACGCCGGAAATTTTCGACAACATCCGCGCAAAAGCCTCTCTTGACGGAATTCCCGTGACGCTTGATTCGCGTTATCGCACGCTGGCTTACAGCGGGATCACCGCCGCCACGCCCAATGAGTCGGAGCTGGAAGAATTGTTGCGGACGCGCATCGGCAATGACAACGCGCGGCTGCTGGCTACCGGCCGCGCAGTGATGCAGAAAATGAAGCTCCAGTCCCTGCTGGTCACCCGCGGCAAAGACGGCATGGTGGTTTTCTCGCGTTCCAATAAACCGGTGCAGATCCCGATCTATGGCTCCGATGAAGTGGCGGACGTTACCGGCGCCGGAGATACAGTGATCGCCACCTATACCGCTGCTCTGGCCGCCGGGGCCGACCCGGAATCGGCTGCCGTGCTGGCGAACTATGCGGGCGGGATTGTGGTAATGAAGCGGGGAACGGCCACGGTGACGCGCGCGGAACTGCTGCGCGCGGTCATGGAGGGTTGACTGCCTGCGATCCCAAAATTTTTAACTGCCGGTGAACTCGCCGAACAGGTCCGCTCCTGGCGCGCCGCCGGAGAGAAAATCATCCTCACCAACGGCTGCTTTGACCTGCTTCACGTCGGCCATATCCGCTATTTTCGCGCGGCCAAAGAGCTTGGCGGCAAATTGATTGTCGCCGTGAATTCGGATGCCAGCGTGCGCCGGCTGAAAGGCGAGGGCCGCCCGCGAATCAAAGAGCAGGAGCGCGCTGAAGTCCTGGCGGCATTGCAGGATATTGATGCCGTCACCATTTTCGACGCGCCCGATGTCCGCGAGCTGGTGCGCCTGCTCCGCCCTGATGTCCATGCCAAAGGAACAGATTACAAGGAGGAAAATGTTCCTGAGCGAGATGTGGTGATTGCCTGTGGTGGGCGCGTCGCCATTGTCGGCGATCCTAAAGACCACTCTTCCACCGAACTCCTGCGAAGGCCCGAATGACAAAAATCCTGATCGTCCGCCTGGGCGCTATGGGAGATATTTTGCATGCCCTTCCCACGGTCACCGGAATACGCGCGGCGCTGCCGAATGCGACTATCGGATGGCTGGTGGAGGAACGCTGGTCAGAGCTGCTGACGGCGCAGGGGCGCAAGGCCAGCCCCAGCAACATCAGCCCCAGGAAGCCGGTGGTGAATCATGTGCACACGCTGGACACGCGACGATGGCGCAAGCATTTTTTTCGCGCCTCGGCCACCGCTGAAATCCTGGGTGCGATGAAAAGGGTGCGCAAGATGAACTACGACATCGCGGTGGACTTTCAAGGCGCGATCAAATCGGCTGTTTTTGCCAAAGCCGGAGGCACGCAGGAGATCGCCGGTTTTACTGATCCGCGCGAGTCTGCTGCCCGGCTCTTCTATCGGCACAAGTTCGCGCGTTCAGGCGAACACGTGATCGAACAGAACCATGCCATGGCGGTAGAGGCGCTCAAGCCATTTCTTGGCGGCACTGAACTCAAACTCACAGCGCCGCAGCTGCCTCTGGACCCGATTTCAGAAAGCTGGGCTGATGCTGAGATAGCGCGGCTCGGTATTGCCAGCTTTGCCATCGTGAATCCCGGCGCCGGCTGGGGAGCCAAGCAGTGGCCGCCAGAGCGCTTCGGCCAGGTCGCGCTGGCCCTGGCTGCGCACAATATCAAGACGCTGGTGAATGTAGCCGCGGGTGAGGAATATCTGGCGCGTGAGGTGGTGGCGACAAGCGCCGGCAATGCATTTGAATTGCGGTGCACCATCGGGCAGCTGGTGGCGATTACCCGTCGCGCAAAGATTTTTCTGGGTGGCGACACTGGTCCGCTTCATCTGGCAGCGGCCCTGGAGATTCCCGTGGTTGGAATATACGGTCCTACTGATCCGGCCCGCACCGGCCCGTTCGGCGCCAGGGTAATCGCATTGCGCCATCCGGAGAGTGAAACCACGTTCTCGCATCACGCAAAAGCTGAGTCAGGTTTGCTGAAGATAGACGCCGAGGAAGTGATTGCCGCGGCCCGGCACCTGCTGGTAAATGATCATGCCTAGCTGGGCTCGGGTAGCCACCCGATCGCGCGTTCCCCTGGGATTTGTCTTTGCCGCTGCCTACCTGTGGTTTGCCCGGCCAACGTGGGTATCTCTTTGCGCCGGAGCCGCGCTGATGCTGGCGGGAATACTGATTCGCGCGATAGCTTCCGGACACATCCGCAAGAACGCTGCTCTGGCCACCACCGGTCCATATGCATATACGCGCAATCCGCTGTATCTTGGCTCCATTGTGATTGCGCTTGGCTTTATCGTGGCCGCGCGCAATGTGTGGATCGGCGTTGCCGCCGTTGCCATGTTTGCGTTTATTTACCTGCCGGTGATTAAGGCCGAGGAGAGCTATTTGAGATCGACGTTTGCCGACTACGCCCAATACGCCGGTCAGGTGCCTCGATTCTTTCCTCGACTGACGCCGTACCGCGTCGAGGGCGTTGCTGCTGACGGGCGGTCGAGTTTTTCCGCGGAGCTCTATATGCGCCATCGCGAGTACAATGCGGCTCTGGGATCCGTTTTGATGATTGGCGCGCTCATTCTGAAAATGATGCTGGTACACACTTGATTCCACTTCGAGACCGTCTCATCAAAATCAGCGTAGTTGTCCTGGCGGCATGGCTGGCTGTGGGCGCGGTCGCAGCCAATGCGCCCGTGCAGGGCAAGAAGAAGAGTGCCTCGCCTGCGCCCGCTCCGCCTCCCGCAGAACAATCAGGGATGAGCGCCCCCACTCTGACCAAGCCGCGTTCGGAATACCAGTTTCCGGTTGGACAAACCTATGTTTACGGCGGAGACTGGCGGATATTCAACGCCGGAGTGGCCACCCTCCGTCTGGAGCAGGCAGGGCCGGAAAACCGGGTTGTGGGCACAGCCAACTCTGTGGGAACCGTCGCACTGCTGTACCACGTGCATGATCGTTTTGAATCTTTCTTTGATCCCACAAATTTTTGCTCCCGCAACACCTCGCGCCACGTGGAGGAGGGTTTGCGCCGGGTCGAGACCAATATCACCTTCGATTACCGGCGCGGCAAGACCATCCTCGACCAGAAAAACATCAAGAAGAAGGAAACCAAGCACGAGGAGCATGACATACCGAGTTGCGTGACTGATTTGCTCTCCGCGGTTTATTACGTCGCCTCGCTGCCACTCCTCCCAGGTGGAAATTATTCTTTTCCCTTGAACGACGGTGGACAAACCCTCACCGTCAACGTCCGGGTGGAGGCGCGTGAACAGGTCAAGACGCCGGCCGGGACCTTCAACGCCATTCGCATCCAGCCGGAATCGGCCGCCGGCCTGCTGAAAGAAAAAGGCAGGATCTGGATCTGGTACTCTGACGACGCCGCGCGCACGCCAGTGCAGATAAGGGCGCGCATGAGCTGGGGAACACTGAATTTCATGCTGTTGCGCGTCGACAAAAAATAGCGTCTCAGCATTGTCCGCCGCGACCTCACCTTCCCGGGTTCAATCCCCAAATCCTCACCAGAAGAGAGTGAAGTCGATTGCGCGACTTCATTTCTGACATAATGTAGACAGGGGGAATCATGAGCACACGACCGCACGCCGATCCCGAACTGGTAGAGGTATTTGATACGCTGCAGGAGTCGGAGGCCATGGTGGTCCACGCGCTGTTGAACTCTGCCGGGATCGAGTCCATGGTGACAAATCTTCAGGCGCCTCAGGATATTTTTCCCGGCGTGGGTGGGCTCTCGGTTCGGGTAAGTCCGGCACAGCAAGAGGAGGCGCGCCGCATCATTGAAGATTACAAGAACAATCCGGCCGCGGAAGAAGACCAGAGTGCCACTGGAACCGATCAGGGTGGGCCGGCGTAGATAGAGGCCCCAACCGCCGAGTACTCAGTCTTTCACCTTATAAAAACAGCCCGCGCGCCGTTATCGACCCATCATTCAGCATTCCGTCCGCTGCGGAGAACGTTGTAAAATACAGCTATTGCGCTTCTGCTAAGTTGGCTGGGAAGGTCGAGTCGCAGCCATCACCAATAGGTTTACCCGCCCGTTAAGAAGGTGGAAGAGTTTGCGTATTCTCGTCATCGAAGATGAGCCAAAAATCGCGCGCAGCCTGGTCAAAGGCCTGGAAGAGGAGCATTTTGCCGTCGATCTGGCTTCGGACGGCGAAGAAGGCCTTCAACTAGCCACCGACATTAATTATGACGGCATTGTCCTTGACTGGAACCTTCCTCGGCTTGATGGTTTGTCATTGCTGAGAAAGCTGCGCCAATCTGGGTCCACAACCCGGGTATTGATTCTGAGCGGCCGCCGCCAGGTCGCGGACCGTGTTTCCGGACTGGAAGCAGGCGCGGATGATTACCTGATCAAGCCGTTTTCGTTTCAGGAACTGCTGGCCCGTCTCCATACCCTGCTGCGGCGCTCCAATGAGTTGCTGTTGAACATACTCACGGTGGATGATCTCGAACTGGACCGGATGCGCCACACCGTGACCCGCGCGGGCAAGCTGATCAGTCTTACCCAGCGCGAGTATGCATTGCTTGAATACCTGATGCGCAATGCGGGAAGGATCGTCACCCGCACCATGGTGGTGGAACACGTCTGGAATCTCGGCTTTGAAGGACTCACCAACGTCGTGGACGTTTACATCAGCTATCTACGCGCCAAGATCGATCATGGCTTTGACGCGCCGTTGATCCGCACCAAGCGCGGCGTCGGTTTCATGATTATTTCCGCCAAGGACGCTGAGCCAAAGGAAAGCTAGTTTCGCGAATGCCTTCAGTGCGCCGGAACACTGGCGACTACATTGCTACCGTCCAGCAGAAACGTCACCGCGCCGAACATGTCTGTTCGGTATGTCTGCACGTGGTCCAGTTGCAGGCGTTGCAGGATGATGGGGCGCGGATGGCCGTAGCGGTTGTGATCCCCTACTGAAATCACGGCAAAGCGCGGCTTGACCGCGGCAAGCAGCTCTGGCGTGGTGGAGGTGGCGCTGCCATGATGGGCCACCTTCAGCAAATCGGCGCGCGGAGATTCCGCGGCGATGAACCTCTCCATCTTCCTTTCCAGATCGCCCGCCAGCAACGCGCTGGAATTCTTGAAGGTGATCAGCAGGGCCAGAGAGTCATCGTTGGAAGGCGCCAATTTTGGTTGCCAGTCCGCCGGCGGAGAGAGCACGCGCACCGTCGTACCGCCCCATTGCAGCACCTCACCCGTAGTATGTTGCTGGATCCGGACATGGTTCGCCGCAGCAGTCTCATAGAGCGCTTTCAGCGCGGGCGTTGCAGGATTTACGCCGACCCAAAGCTCTTTGGGCTGGAAATCCTGCACGATGCGAGCCAAACCGCCGATGTGATCGCCGTGCGCGTGCGTCAGCACCACCAGGTCCAGATGGTAGATTCCACGCGACCACAGGTATGGCGCTACCACATCCTCGCCAAAATCAAATTCGCTGTGCGTGGGAAAGTTGCTGCCGCCGGCGTCGATGAGCATGGTTCGGCCTTCAGGAGAGACGATCAGCAGAGAATCACCCTGGCCCACGTCAATGGCAGTAACTTCCAGCTTCGCCGGCTCGGTTCGCGGCGCTGCGGAATAGAACGCCACCGTACCGGCGGTGACGAACAGGATTCCAATTCCGGCGAATGCAAATCCACGCCGAAGGCGTACGGAAAGAAGTGCGGCTAAGATGCCGGCTGATGCCAGTATCGCGAGCGGCAGAGTAACATCCGGCACTCGCCATTGGGCGATGTGCAAGCTGGAAAGCAGGGTCAGGCAGCGTAATGTCCAATGCAGAGACGCGGCCGCCAACATCGCGGCCACGCGCGCCAGTGGAAGTGAAAAATAGCTCAGAGCAATCGCGGCGACCCCGGAGTTCAGCATGAGCCCCGCCAAAGGAAGGACCAGAACATTGGCTGGCAGTCCGACGATGGCCGCGCGATGAAAATAACTGCGCATGGGAAGCACCAGGACAGCCTGGGTAATTCCCGAGACGACAGTCAGTTCATAAATCGCCAGCACGACGCGCGCGGCGGTGGTGACCGCGTATAGCGCTGCTCTTGCGCCGATGAATCTGGCCAGGCGGCCGGCAATGATCCGCAGGTCCAGCCGGAACTGTGCGAGCTTGGGCTCAATGCCTGAATCAATTGCGGTGGACTCAAGGTGAAGCAGGCCGCTGCGATATGGGGTTGAGGTTCTTTGCAATATAGGCAGGCTGATGCCGCTGATGGCCAGCAAGGCGAGAAACGTGAGCTGAAAGCCGGCTTCGAACAATGCCATGGGCGAGAGCACCAGCACCACCAGAGCGGCGAAACCGGTTGCATTCAGGGCGTTGCGATCACGATAGAGCAGTCGCGCACCCAGAAAAACTGACAGCATGAGCACCGCGCGCATAATGGGTACACCCATGCCGGCAACGTTGGCGTAGAAAATCGCCAGCGCGACGGTGAGCAGAGATGCGGCCCATTCAGGAGCGCGCAGGCGCCGCGCCAGCCAGAAGACCGCAAACGCCAGCAGCGCAACGTTCATTCCCGAGACCACCAGCAGGTGGTAAACACCAGTCTCCTGGAATTCTTCGCGCACATCGCGCATCAGGGCGGAGTCGTCGCCCATGATCATGGCGGCGAAGATCGGCGCGTCCTGGCTGTTCCAGAGACCTTTCTCCCGCAGATGCGCCAGGATGCTGTGGCGAATGCGGCTGCGCCAGAAGCCCAGTCGGGTTCCCGATGTGCCTTTGAGTAGCGTGATCTCATCTTCCTTTACCGAAGCAAGCACCGTGATGCCGAGGCCATGAAGGTAACCCTCATAATCAAATGCGCCGGGATTGCGAAAATTGCGCGGCACACGCAGCGTTGTGGTCAGCCGGACCCTGTCGCCGTAAGCCATGTGGATCGATGGTGGCGGCGGATTCTTTCCTGATGTTTTTGTCTCCGGGATATAGACGGTTGCACGAATGCCAACCGGCTCGTCGTACCTGTGGTTGTGCAACTCGATGGATTCAGTTTGCAGATCGATGCGCTCACGCGAGCCGCTGGCCAGCAGCACGCCATCATTGGTCACGTGGGCCACAATCGCGACCTCATCATCCAGAAATTCAGGAGGAGGAACAATATTGCGCGGCGAAGGCGTGGCTAGCCGGACAAATGCGCCTGCGCAAACCAGGGCCAGCAGCGCAGCCAAACGGGCCAGGCGCGCAGTTTTGCCAGCTACGCCGGCGATAGCGCAAATCGCCAGGCTCGCTGCCGCCAGGGCCCACAGTGATGGTGGCCGGTGCCAATGTCCGGCCAGCCAGATGCCGCCTGCCAGAGCGACGGCGGCCAGTGCTAAAGGAACTCGAGGTCGGACTTGCATTTCGCGAGCCATCAAATTCGCAAGAAAGCATACGCTTGCAGAGTCCAATTAAACACTGGAAATTTTGGTGAAGAACGTTGGACTGTTGCCGCCGCAGACAGGAAGAAACGCGATCCTTACTAGCGTGCCAGGCGGACGACGCTCTCAATGTGAAAGGTCTGCGGGAACAGGTCGGCAAGATGGACCTCTTCCACGTGGTATCCGGTTTCCAGCAGCAGGCGTACATCACGCGCCAGCGTGGCGGGGTCGCAGGAAACATAGACAATTCTCTTTACCCGCAATGCGGCCAGCAACTGCGTTGCTTTCGGTCCCAGGCCCGCGCGCGGTGGATCCACCACAACCAGTTCCGGCTGCATGTTCAGGCAGCGTGGCAGGAAGCCTTCCGCGGTGCTCTTTACCGGCACCATGTTCTTGATGGCGTTAGCCTGTAAATCGGCAGAAGACGCCGGCGCTGACTCCACGGCAAAAACCTGATCAAAGCGCTTCGCCAGATGTGAGGCGAACAATCCGACTCCGGCATAGAGATCAAGCGCGATGCGGCCGTGAAAGTCGCCCGCCACCGTCTGTACCAGCTCGCGGACAAGATGCCGGTTGACCTGAAAGAATGATCCCGCGCTCACGCGAAAAGACTTTTCTCCCACCTGATATGTTATGGCCGTATCGCCCACGGTGTACTTAGGCGGATCAGCGGCGCCGGGTTCTCCCACGGTATTGGCGTTGGCAGCCGCGTTCTCCTGAAAAAAAGCCACGCCTTTGATTTCAGGCGCTTTGGCCTGAATGGCCGCGGCAAAATCGTGCATCTCCGGCGCTCCGGGAGCAAGATAAACTTCCAGCACCATCTTGGTATCAGCGTGGTCGGCAAAGAGCTCGATTTCGGTAATGGCTGCAGGGATTTTGCCGGCTTCACCCAGCTCCCACAACTGCTGCAAGACGCGATTGATCAGCTTGGAGCTGATAGGACATTCCTTCACCGGCAACAGGTCATGAGTGCCCATGCGATGGTAGCCAATGGCAAAATCTGCACCTCCGCGGACCTTGAAGCGCGAGCGGTTGCGATAATTCCACGGCTCAGAGGGATGGGTAACGATGTCGCCCTTCCACTCCAGCTTGCCGTTGCGCAACAGGGTTTCTTTCAGGATCGCGCGCTTGTTTTCCAGTTGCGCGGCGTATCCTGCGTGCTGATAGTGGCAGCCGCCACAGCTGCCAAAGTAGGAGCAGGCAGGCTTGATGCGGTAAGGAGACGGCTTCACGATCTGGTCTAATGTCGCGCGAGCGAAGCTGCTTTTTTCCTGCACAATGGAGGCGCTTATCTCTTCCGCGGGCAGCACAAATGGAAGGAAGACCGTCTTCCCTTCGGGTAGACGGGCGAGGCCATCGCCGCCGTAGACAAGCTTTTCAATCGTCAGGTTCACAGGTAAAAGAGGCTGAGACGTGGAATTTTTGCCTTCTCGAACAATCGTTTGTGAATAAATTGCTTTTGCAGCTGTTGAATCTGCGCTCCCGGCATCTTGCTGCGATAGGGAGCAATCTCGCGGTCGGCCTCAGCGCGTATCTCGAACAATTCGTTCTCCGTGGCCGCCACGGTCAGGGCAGCCTGAAGTTTCTCTTCCATCGCCGTGAGACGCTGTTCCAGTTCTTCCAGGCGCAGCGGCTTGCCCGGCAAAGTTGAAGCCAAGGCACTCAGTGTAACAGCGCACTCTTCCGCCACCAACATTACCATTGGCGCAGCTTGCGCCTGTCGCAGCTTGTCCGTATTCCGCAGAAAGAACCGGCTGATCTCCTCCGCCTCCAGGCCTGCAGAAGCGGGGGATTTGCCGTCGCTCACTGTACCTACCGCAGCTTCCTTCATCTCCTCGGCCGCGGTGAGCACAGCCTGAGCGCAATAAGCCAAGCCATTGATCTTCTGTGTCTTGGAAGGGCGGCGGTCATATTTGTCAAAAGCGTCGTCGATCCCGCGCAGCACCGCCTCCAGGGGAATGGCGGCATCTTTCCAGGTCTCAATCAGCGCCCAATCCACGGTGGAGAGAAGCAATCCCGTTCCCCGCCGTCGCTGGAAATGCTCTTCGACCTCGGTAAAGTAGTTGAAATAATTTTCCACGGCATGGATCACGATGCGGGCTTCTGCTTTTGCGCGGGCGTGTTCCGTTCCCATATGATGCGCAGGCCATCCAGCGTGAGCAGGTCATCAACTTCCTTGATGTATTTGGAGTTGTCGCCAATCAGGCTGGCCAGGCCGCCGGTGGCGACTACTTTTGTGTCAGCTCCAAGTTCACCGATCAGGCGTTCCAGAATTCCATCCACCAGGCCGAGATAGCCAAAAAACAAGCCTGCCTGAATACTGCCCACGGTGTTGGTTCCGATCACTTTCGTCGGCTTGCGAATGTCCACCAGAGGCAGCCGCGCCGTATGTTCATACAACGCGCGGGCCGAGATGCCGATGCCCGGAGAAATCACGCCTCCCAGGTACTCGCCCTTGCGCGATACGGCATCGAAAGTCGTGGCCGTGCCCAGATCAACCACCACGCAGGGGCCGCCATACTTCTCAAACGCGGCCACGCCGTTCACGATGCGGTCCGCGCCAACTTCCTGAGGATTTTCATACAGCACGGGCATGCCGGTCTTGATGCCGGGCTCCACGAACAACGGCTTAAGGTGGAAGTAGCGCTCGCAAACCTCGCGCAGAGTTGAATCCATGGGCGGAACCACGGATGAAATAATGATGCCGCGCACATCCTCGGCAGCAACTTTGCCGATCGCAAAAAGATTGCGGAAGAGGACGCCGTACTCGTCCACGGTGTGCGTCATTACCGTAGCCACTCGCCAGTGCGCCACCAGCCGCGGAGCGGCGCCGGATTTGCCTGCAAAACCGGGAATCCCGGTTTCGTAAACGCCCAGCACAGTGTTGGTGTTGCCGACGTCAAGAACCAGAAGCATCGCTTCTCCTCTGGGCCGGGCGGACGCTGCCGGAAATCACAATGCGCAGGCCCTTGTCCGTGCGCACGCGGAGAAAGCCGCGGGGGTCAAGGCCATCGGTGATCCCGTTGTAGCCGCCATCTTCATCCACGTGGACCAGCTTGCCATGCGCGTAGGTGGAGCGGGATTCCACGCGCCGCATGATGGGCTCAAAGCGAAGTGCGGGAGTGCGAATGGGGCTGGCCATGGCGCGAAGCAGCGCGCGATATTCCCGGTCAAGAGCGCGGATCATCGCCGCCGCCACCTCCACGCGCGAAAAATCGCGGCCAGCTTCAATGCGCAGCGAGGTTGCAATCGCGTTCAGGTCGCCGGGAAAGCTTTGCTGGTTCACGTTCACGCCGATCCCAATCACCGCATGGTGCACTTTGCTGGCTTCAGAACTCATCTCGGTGAGAATGCCGGCAAATTTCTTTTCATGAATCAGAAGATCGTTGGGCCAGCGAATATCCACAGCCAGGCCTGTGGTCTCCCGCACGGCATCCTGCACCGCAACGGCAGCGATCAGGGAAAGCCACAGCGCTTCGGCCGGGACCATGGGAGGGCGCAGCAGGAAAGAACTGTAGATGCCCAGGCCCCGGTCAGACACCCAGGAGTGCGTGCTGCGGCCGCGGCCCGCCGTCTGCTCTTCCGCCAGAAAGACCGCGCCTTCCGGAGTGTCATCCGGATGCTGGCCGGCCAGGGCTGCACCGCGCAAGGCGATGGAGTTGGTGGAGTCGGCCTGCACGCAGTGATGAATGTTGCCGGAAAATATGGTATTGCGCACCAGCGGCGCAAGAATCTCCGGCAATAAAAGCTCCGCATTGGTCACAAAAAAGTTACTTTCCTGGTGCCGGAGCCGGCGCGGCCCCATGGGCCTCAACATTAAGATCGATCTTGACTTCATTTCCGATCATGGCCGCGGGCGACTTGGTAATCCCAAAATCCTGGCGGCTGACGGTGAGATTGGCGTGGGCTCCCATCACTTTTCCTCTCGGCGTGTCGATGGGTCCCTTCAATTCAAACGGCAGGTCCACATCCTTGGATATGCCGTGGATGGTCAGCGTGCCGTGGGCCACGTAGTCATTGCCCTTCTTCGCAACCGACTTGCTCTGAAAGGTGATTTCAGGAAATTTCTCGATATCGAAATAGTTCGGTGACTTCAGATCGTTATCGCGGCTGGTGTTATCGGTGTTGATGCTGGCGGTCTTGATGGCCACGGTGACTGAAGATTTGGTGATGTCCTTATCGTCAAACAGAATCTTGCCTTCAAAGGAATTGAAGCGGCCATTGACGGTGCTCACGGTCATGTGGGTCACGGCAAAATTTACCGATGAGTGGTTCGGGTCAATCTTGTATTCGTCCGCAGCCAGCGCTGCGCCACAAACCGAAATCACAACCAGCATCAATCCCAGGAACTTGCGCATAACTTTCAGGTCTCCTTTTTCTTCGGCCAGCAAATGTTATCAAGACAGGTCAAGCTGGAACAATCCGCATGCTCAGGTCTACGGCCTGCGGCGAGTGGGTCAAGGCCCCTACCGAGATGTAATCTACACCGGTTTCAGCGTAATCCCGAACATTCTCCAGGCGGATGCCGCCCGAAGCTTCTATGGGAACATGCCGGGAATTTGCCTTCACGCGGGCCACAGCCGTCCGTACATCTTCGACTTTCATATTGTCCAGCAAAATGCTTTCCGCGCCGTTCGCCAGGGCTTCTTCCATCTCAGACAGATTGCGGACCTCGATCTCAATCGGCTGCTCCTCGCGGCGGTTGTGCAGGGCTTTTTGCAGCGCCGCCGCCACGCCTCCGGCCAGCGCAATGTGGTTGTTCTTGATCAGAATGCCGTCGGAAAGGTCCAGGCGATGGTTCTGGCCGCCGCCGCAACGGACCGCGTATTTATCCAGGACGCGCAGCCCGGGAGCGGTCTTTCGCGTATCCAGAATCCGCGCCTTGGTGCCCTGGATGGCGTCAACATATTTGCGGGTGGTGGTGGCGATTCCGCAGAGCCGTTGCAGGATATTGAGGATCACGCGTTCGCAGGAAAGCAGCGGGCGGGCATTATGGCGCACCACGGCAATGGCCTGGCCCTTATGCAGGCGCACGCCATCAAATATTTCGCCATGGCTGATGACTTCAGGATGGCCAATTACGTTGTGGTCCAGGTGCTCATAGGCTTCCAGAATGCGGGCAATTGCGCCTACGCCGGCCAGAATGCAATCCTGCTTGGCCAGAATAGTGGCGGTGGCGCGCTGCTGTGCATCAATGCAGCTGCGCGAGGTCGCGTCACTTGTTGCCCGGTCTTCCAGCAGCGCGTGCTCCAGAATCGCGCTGATTCGTCGGCTATGCCAGTCCATAAAGTGTTTGACTCAAGCTTAACCCAGCTTGGCTAAAGCGGTCTTTACCTTTTCTAACAGGCTGTCCAGTTCCCCGGAACGCCTGCGTATGCCTTCCACCACGGCTGCCGGCGCCTTGGCCAGGAACTGTTCATTGCCCAGCTGGCGGCTGGCATTGGCGCGCTCGTTCTCCAATTTGGCCAGTTCCTTGGTCATGCGCTCACGCTCCGCGGCCACGTCGATCTTCTGCTCATAGACCAGGACCACTTCGTACTTTGGCGTGGTGCGTGCGCCGGCCGCCTGGGCCAACGATTTGTCTACAAACTCGATGCCACTCACATTAGCGAGGCGCTCTACCATGCCGGTATTGGCAGCCACCAGCGCACGAATTTCTTCGGCAGCGTGGATCTGGACCGGCGTTTTGACCTTGGGCTCCACCTTCATCTCGGCGCGCATGTTACGGACCTTCTCAATCAGGTCCTGCAAGACCGCCATCTGCGCTTCTGCTTGGTCATCCAACCAGCGTTGCTCAAGTTCAGGATATGGCGCCAGCGCAATCGACTTGCCCGGGGGCTTGCCGTCATACATGGCATGCCAGACTTCTTCGGTGATAAACGGCATGAAGGGAGAGAGCAGGCGCAACGAGCCCTCAAAAACCTCACCTAACACGCGCAACGCGCTTTTTGCTTCATCCGGGGGGCCGGAAAGACTGGGCTTGATAATTTCCAGATACCAGTCACAGAATTCGCCCCAGAAGAACTTGTAGATGGTATTGGCGGCCTCGTCAAAACGATAGTCGGCCAGGCCCTGATTCACTTCGCCGGCAACCCTATAAAAGCGTGAGTAAATCCAGCGATTTTCCAGCTTGTTCAGCTGAGCATCGGTGGCGCCGCCTATCAGGCTGGCGTCGCCCACGCGATCCAGGTTCATGAACATGAAGCGCGCGGCATTCCAGATTTTGTTGGCGAAGGCGCGATAGCCTTCCGTCCGGCTCTCCGAGAATGCAATGTCGGTTCCGGGAGACGCCATGGACGCCAGGGTAAAGCGCACCGCGTCAGTGCCGTACTTCTCCGTAACCACGATGGGGTCGATCACATTGCCTTTTACCTTGGACATCTTCTGGCGCTCGGCATCACGCACCAGGGCATGAATGTAAACCTCGCGAAAAGGCACGTTGCCCTGCGGATGATCGGCCATGAAGTGGCAGCCCAGCCTGATCATGCGCGCCACCCAGAAGAACAAAATGTCAAAGCCTGTGATCAGCAGTGACGTGGGATAGAAGACGTCCAAGTCGCGCGTCTTCTCCGGCCAACCAAACACGGTGAAGGGCAGCAGACCCGAGGAGAACCATGTATCTAGGACGTCAGTGTCCTGCGCTGGACGGGAGTTGCCGCACTTGGAGCACTTCTGCGGCGCGGTGCGCGCAACCATGATCTCGCCGCACTGGCAATGCCACGCGGGAATGCGATGGCCCCACCAAAGCTGGCGCGAGATACACCAGTCGTGAATGTTGCGCATCCATTCGAAATAGGTCTTGGCATAGTTCTCAGGAATGAATTTGATCTCGCCCTTTTCCACGGCTTCAATGGCGCGATCGGCCAGTGGCTGGATCTTGATGAACCATTGCGTGGAGAGGCGCGGCTCCACAATCGTCCTGCAGCGGTCGCATTTGCCGATGGCATACCCATGGTCTTTGGTGCCTGCCAGCAAACCCCGCTCTTCCAGGTCACGCAGCACCCTTTCCCGCGCTTCATAGCGGTCCAGTCCGGCATAAGCGCCGCCATTCTGGTTGATGCGCGCCTGCTCGTCCATAACGGTGATCTGAGGCAGATTGTGGCGCAGCCCGATCTGAAAATCGTTGGGATCGTGCGCTGGCGTAACCTTGACCGCGCCGCTGCCAAATTGCGGATCGGCAAAGTCGTCGGCGATGATGGGGATCTCGCGGTCCATTAACGGCAACCGCAGCTTCTTGCCGACAAGATTCTTATAACGCGGGTCTTTTGGGTTCACAGCGACCGCGGAGTCACCCAGCATGGTTTCCGGCCGCGTGGTGGCAACAATCACGAATTGTGTTGGGCTGTCGACCAGCGGATATTTGATCTGATAAAGCTTGCCCGCATAGTCCTCGTGGACCACTTCCAGATCGGAAATCGCGGTCATGCAACGCGGGCACCAGTTGACAATGTACATCCCGCGATAAATCAATCCCTGCTCATGCAGTCGGACGAAAACTTCCGTGACCGCGCGCGAGAGATTGTCATCCATGGTGAAATATTCGCGGTCCCAGTCAACCGATGCGCCCAAACGCTTCATCTGCGCCTGAATGGCGCCGCCGTAGAGCTTCTTCCACTCCCACACGCGGGCAAGAAACGCTTCTCTGCCCAGCTTTTGCCGGCTGGTGCCTTCACCCGCCAGCTGGCGCTCCACCATCATCTGTGTGGCAATGCCGGCATGGTCGGTGCCCGGCAGCCATAGAGCCACAAATCCGCGCATGCGCCGCCAGCGCATGATGATGTCCATCTCCGTCTGATTGAGCATGTGGCCCATGTGCAGGCGGCCGGTGACGTTGGGCGGCGGCAGCAACAGCGTAAAAATGGGCTTGGCCGCCTCCGGCGAGCCCGCTTCGGGCGTCGCGACCGAGAACAGCTTTTCCTTGATCCAGTACTCGGCCCAGCGCAGTTCAATGGCGCTGGGATCGTAGGCTTTTGGAAGTTCGTGGGACATGCGCGTCGCAGAGACTAATCTTCGATATTACAAGCGCAGCGCGAAGTCGGCAAATGCGGCGAGACTGGACAAAAAATCGCGCAACCGGAAGGGCGCTACCTTCTGATTGCGCGAAATGTTTAATACCACGCTTATCTTCTTATATTTCTATCTTCCGCTATCTTCCGCAGCGCAAGCGACCATCATCGTTGATGATGTCGCCACGGCAGTTTTGGTAGCCATCCAGTTTGCTGTTGCGCCATCCGCCGTTCGCCGTCTGGCAACTGGCCGTGAGATCGTCTCCGCGCACGCCGATATTCTGGCAGCTCTGCGTATAAGATCCGCCGGGAATGCCGTTGCGATAGCCGCCCTGCCAGCCGTCCACGTTATCGTAATTGTTGTTGTCGCAGCGGAGGTTGCCGCCATCGTTTATGATCTGCCCGCGGCAATCGTGGTAATCATTGAGAGTGGTCTGGTGCCAGTCTCCATCGCGCGACTGGCAAACCGCTTCCAGCGTGTCGCCGTGCCGGCGGACGTCGCGGCAGGTCTGCGTGTAGGAATTATCTCCCTGATAGCCGCCGTAGCCGCTGTTGGAGCGGTTGTAATCATCGTCATCACGACCCCGGCCGCCGTAGCCATAACCTGAGCCTGCGCAGCGCAACTGGCCGTCATCATTGGCGATGTCGCTGCAACGGTCAAAGTTGCTCAGCCTGGAGGTACGCCAGCCGCCATTCTCGCCCCGGCAAGTGGCTTCCAGGTCGTTGCCGCGGATGCGCACATCCTGGCAGGTTTGCGCGTATGAGCCGCTGGGAATCCCACCCTGGTTGTATCCACCGCTGTATCCGCCGTTGTAGCTGCCCTGATAGCTGCCGGCGCAGCGAAGCGCACCGTTGTCGTTGGCGATATCTCCATTGCAGGAGTCGACGTCGCGCATCTGCGCGGTTCGCCAGCTTCCATTTACGTCACGGCATGTTGCCGTAAGGACGTCGCCGCGAACCCCTATGTTCCTGCACGTCTGCTGGTACGATCCGGATGGAGCCGACTGCGCTAAGCTCGCGCTCGCTCCCAGTAAAACAAACATCAACGTTCCTATTGCATAATTCATTATTCGGCGCATGTTGCTTCTCCCTGATCAGGCCCCATTTCTTGCGCAGAACCTGCCCTTTTCTAATTTAGATTCGTGGCAGCGGAATCCCGGTTGTGATCCACTCACGGCAAACCTGCCGGCGCAACCAACATTTTCTATAAACACCTGAGCGCGTTGAAATACGCGGAAATTCACGTTAAAACGTCAAAAGTAAAAAATAAAAAAAGGGACGCACTGGGGCATCCCTTGGTGAAAACGCTGAGCTGCCGGACTTATTTCGAGCAGCGCAAATGGCCATCGTCGTTGATGATGTCGCTCTTGCATTTTGCGAAGTCATCCAGTTTCGCGTCGCGCCAGTCGCCGCCGCTGGTCTGGCAGCGTGCCTGCAGGTCGTCGCCCTTCTGATGAACATCCTGGCAGGTCTGCATATAAGAACCACCGGGCAAACCGGCCGGGTACGCGCCTGCACCCACCGGAACGCCTGCGACACAGCGCAGATTGCCGTCTTCATTCACGATCTGTCCATGGCATTTCCTGTAGTCGTCCAGGCTGGTTTCATGCCAATCGCCGTTTCTGGTTTTGCAGCGCGCTTTCAGGTCGTCGCCGTGGCTCTTGATGTCCTTGCAGCTTTGCGTATAAGGCAGGCCCACGGCCGCTCCGGGATAACCACCCTGGTATCCGCCCGGATAATCACCCGCATATCCGCCGGCTACGCAATGCAGGTTCCCATTTTCATTGGCTACGTCGCCATTGCATTTCTGGTAATCATCCAGTTTGGTTTTGTGCCAATTGCCATCACTGGTCTGGCAGCGGGCTTCCAGATCGTCGCCATGGGCGTGAATGTCCTGGCAGGTTCGCGTGTAAGAGCCATTGGGGAAACCTCCGGACTGATACGCCGCCTGATAACCACCGGCGGTTCCGCTGCAGCGCAGCGCGCCATTATCGTTGGCGATATCGCTGCCGCAGCTGCGATAATCACGGAGCTGGGTGGCTTCCCAGCGGCCGTCCGCATCCTGGCAATTCGCGGCCAGAACATCACCACGCAACTCAACGTTTTTACAGGTCGACTGGTATGACCCTGACGGGACCGACTGCGCCCTGCAGGCGCTCCCCTGGATCGCAATGAAAGTCAAAGCAACTGCTGCACTCATCATGAATCGGCGCATTCTGTTTTCTCCCTTTTTCTCACCCGACCCCCTTATAGGGTCTGAATTAACTCTTTGGTAGTAAGTTAGATTCGCTGTGGGGTGCAGCTGTTGTGATCCGGAATCGGCCTTTCCAGAGTTGCTGTTGCAGTCCGCTGCTCACAAATTCGCCTAAAAAGCTGAGAGGGAACGCGTTTTGCGTTCCCTCTCATTTAGCGTTGCTTTCAAGAGATGTTATTTCTTTGCTCGCAGCTCTCTCATAATCTCCTCAACCAGGTCGGGTTTGAGCCTTTCCATCGCCCGATGCACAGCCTGGGCGATGTTGTAGTGTTCGGCTCCCGTTTCATGGGCGATTGCGGCCGCTACTTCCGGCACTGCAGCCTCCACGCTCTCAGCCACGCTGGACGCAGCAACCTGAGGCGAGGTGTGGGCTCCACTCACTGCCATCTGTGGGACTTCAGTAATACTTGCTGACGGTGCCGCTTCGCTTTCAATTGCTGCATCGGCGGCGACCATTGGCGGCGCTTCCGCGGCTCCCGCAGCCGGACGGTATTCAAATGACGGCACCTGCGTGGCTGCCGGCTCAGGCTCCATACTTGCGGCCTGGGCATAAACGCTTCTGGTTGGCGCCCGCGCTGGTTCTGGCGGTGCCTGGGCGGCCGCAGGTTCATGCTGCGGCTCCACTTCGGGACCGTGGTTGTAAGCTGCCATTGCGGCGGCGACACGCGCTTCAAAATCGTCATCGGTAACGGCAGAAGTTGCGTCGATCGTTGGCAGGGGTACAGAAAAGCTTTCGCTACCCGCGTTTGCCGTCGTGGCAGCCGGGGCCTCAGCCGGCGCTTTCTCTTCTTCGGCCTTTCGCGGGAATGCTTCCACCTGTTGTCCAATGGTCGACATCAATCCCGGTTCGATATGGTCCGCCACCGTGGTGCGCGTGACCTCGTCCGCGGTCTCCTGCAATGCAGGCTCACGGGGAATTTCCAGGTCTGGCATCGGCGGAACCGAAGTCGGCAGAATCTCGTAACCACCGCTGGGTGGTTCCGGTTCTTTGAATGTCGGAATGAACTGCGGATGCGGTGGTTCAGGAACAGACGCAAGCTTCGTAGCCGCCACTTCCGCCGGTTCTTCAGCGGAAGACAGGGGTTCAATGGCCTCAGTCGGCGGCGGCTCCGGAACATCTTCCACCGGTACGGCTATCAACTGCTGCGATTCATCAGCCGCCTGTGGCGCAATCGACACCGGCGCTTCTTCCGAAACCGGCTGCACCTCGGCAACAGCCTCTGTTTCCGGAGCAATTGCCGTTGGCTGCTCGCTTTCCGCTGTCATGGAAACAGGAAGTTCGTACTCGGTAACCGGCATGGGCGGCGCCGGTACAATGACCGATGTTTCAAATGCCGAATTTGGCGTATTAACGGCAAAGTGTGCCTGCTCGGGCGGCGGTTCGCTGCCCAGTAAGTCGCCAAAAGCGGCCGAACCGGCCATGTGATCCGGGACATCCACCATCGGCTGCATGCCGCCCCGTCCGCCGGTACGCTGCTCCCGTGCGGCATCAGCGGCGCTTAGCACTGGTTCTTCGTACGCCTGTTCCGCGGGTTTCTGCTGCATCATCGGCGGAGGCGGCGCGCTGGCAATGCGCTCCTCAAACTTCTTCACGATCGCCAGCAGATCGCTGGCTTCAAACGGCTTGATGATGACACCATCAGCCTTCACCCGGTTGGCGTCCTCCGGCTTGTGCGGCTCCATTTTGCCGACGGTCAGCAGCACCGGGATCTTCACTGTTTCCAGTGAAGCGCGCACTTTTTCGCAGACTTCAAGCCCGGAATAGCCCGGCATGTAGACATCAAGGATGATGATATCCGGCTTTTGCTCGGCAATTTTCTTTACGGCAGCTGCGCCGTTGCTGACCGCAACAACGTCATATCCGGCTTCAGAAAGGATCTTCTTGCCCATGTTCTGGGCCGTCATGCTGTCGTCGGCAAATAAGATTCTTAGCGCCACGTCAAAAACACCTTCATTTCAGGCGGGAAACAGGGCTAACTTACTGATAATTACCTTTGAAGTCAATGCCTTCACAGCCCAAAGTACCTATTGAAGCATACTTTCCGGCCCATCAAAGGTGCTAGTCCTACCGGTTTCTTCCGCGCATCTCAGACTTAAAAAGGAATCAGCTTGTGCAGCCCCTTTTTCTTCTTCTTCTTGCTGCTCGATTCCTGCTTGGTATCCACGGGCGCCGCTTTCTGCTGGTCCGCGGCAGGGGCCTGCGTCACATCCACACCCTGGCCGCTCGGTTTCTGCACTTCATTTACCTGTGCTGGTGCAGGTGGTGGCGCAGTTCCATCCGTGGTATTGGGGTCTGCATCGTGGCTCCCCGGTGGCTTCTCATTGGGCCCGGGCGTGTCCGTTCCGGTCCCCACTGCCTGGATGCCGATGTTCTGGCTCGGGTGGACGGACTCAGTGATCTGCTTGTTCAGGTCCTGGACCATGGCGGGAGCGCTCGGTGTAGTCTCATCATTCAGGTTGGGCTCGCCTACACGAGAAGCCGCGAGCGTGTTGGGATGCTTCTTGAAGTTTCCCGTTGTCCTGGCTATCAGGCCCAGCTTCTGGCGGCTTGCTTCTTCTGCTTTGCTTTCTGCCAACTGTTCTGCGGTCGGTGTTGGAATCGGAGCCTTCAAAGCTTCCAGGCGGCGCTTGGCATCGCCCACCCGGTCTGTTGCGGCATAACGCGTCACGATGGTGGAGTAGGCGTCAATGGCCTTCTTCTCATACACGGCCACCAGCTTTTCCTTTTGTGCGGCAGGGATCTTCTGCCGGTTAATTGTCTCTGCTTCTCTCTCATAGACGTTGCCTAGCTCAAACCATGCCTCGTCCGCTGCCGAATAAAGCGGATACGATTCCACCAGGCCCTGGAGGCGCGCTCCCGCCGCCGCAAGATTTTGCCGTATGAAATAAAAGCTGGCGATCCGGTACTGGCGCTCTGCCAGAACTTCCTGCACCTCGCGCAGCTTCTGTTTCGCTTCCGGCACCAGCGGGCTGTCTGGATACTGCTGGATCATCGTCTTGTATTCATCGGAGGCGCGCTGTGCTTCCGCATAATCGCGGTCCGGCTTCTCCATTTGCCGGTAATGCATGGACGCAATCTTCAACTGCGCCTCTGAAGCCTCAGGCAGATTGGGGAAAAACGTCTGGAAGTCCTTGTATTGCACCTCCGCCTGCTGCCACGCGGCCTTGCCGCCTTCGTTGTACCAGGCGTCGCCCAGCGCCAGCTTGGCCCGGGCAATGTACTCTGAATCCGGATAGGAGTTGATGAGCGTCTCCAGCAATGTGCGCGACTCCTGATAGCGGCCGTGCTTCATCGAATCCATGGCGCGGTCAAATAAGCCTTTATCCGGCTGCTTGGAATCGATGTTGGCCAGAGGGTTCTGGACCTTATGATGGCATCCGCTAACCGCCAGCAAAGCGCCGGCCATTGCGGCTGAAATAAGAATTTTTCGCATCATGATTACCTACCTAAACTGTTAACGTTTTTCTTCCGCAAGCGGAGGGAAAAATGCGTCTCAAACTTTCTGCAAGGTGGCTTCCGTAGCCAGCTTGAGCAAACGCTGCGTGTTCTCCGTTGGGTTTCCCTTGCCGAACACCGCATTGCCCGCCACCAGCACCTCGACACCGGCGCGGACAGCGTCGGCAATGGTATCAGTGGCGATGCCGCCGTCAATCTCAATCCTGAAGTTGGCGTTGCGTGCCGTACGCATCAACGCCAGCCTGCGCACCTTACCCAGTGACGCTCGTATGAACTTCTGCCCGCCAAATCCCGGATTCACTGACATCACCAGTACGTGATGCACCATGTCCAGCACTTCCGTCAGCGTTTCCACCGGGGTGGCCGGGTTAATGACCACTCCCGGCTGTGCTCCGTGGCTCCTGATCAACTCCAGCGTGCGATTCAGATGCACACAAGCTTCCTGATGGACGGAGATCCAGTCCGCTCCGGCTTCTACAAATGCCGGTATGTACTGGTCAGGGTTCTCAATCATCAGGTGGCAATCCAGCGGCAGGCTGGTTACCTTTCTTACGCTGGCCACGACGGGAGGGCCAATGGTAATGTTCGGCACAAAATGCCCGTCCATCACATCGACGTGCAGCACCGATGCGCCACCGTCCACCGCCGCCTTTATCTGGTCGGCCAGGTGGGCAAAGTCAGCGGACAATATCGAAGGCGCCAGCTCAATCAAAATGATGGTCTCTCACGGAAAGTTAATCCGATTCTAACACGTTGACCCATTGGCCTTTGCGCACTAAAACCGCCCCCATAAAGACCTTAATCCGTAGCTGGCCCTGCTCATTGAACCAGAGACCTGAAACAAAGAACGGTTCAGAGGCCGCTCCTTGCGGCGCAATCGCGAATGGCTTGTTCCATGAATTTGGCCTCTCGACCGCTCGTCCCTGGGCGTCCGCTTCCGGGTTTGGCGCTTCAAAGATTGAGATATTTTCCTTAGCCCGACTTTTGAAGATTTTGTTGTAACAAAAAGACTTGCCGCAACCGACCCTCTGCGTGGATGAATAATTTTCATCCCGTTGCGCCATTGGCTGCCATGGACGGCAATCCCAATTCCGCAAACGATCGCATGCCTTTGTGTGTGATGCGCAATGCCCGCGAATCTTTTTGCCGCGCCAGCCAGGCTTCATCAAGGAAGTGCTGCATCAGCGCCGCTCCCAAAGCTCCGCTCACATGCGGGCGGCGTTCAGTCCAGTCCAGGCATCGCCGCGCGAGGTTTCGTTTGCTGTGTCGCAGAGGCTCCATGGCCACACCCAGTTTTTCCAGCCAGTCGGCGCCTCGTGAGGTCACGCGATAGTCTCGTTCACCTGCGGCCACAATGACCCGCTGTTTCAGCATTGCATCCGTCAGCGCCACGCCGATCCGCCCAGCCAGGTGATCGTAGCAACTGCGCGCCGTCAGCATCCCCCGGTCAATCCGGGCATGCAGATACTCCCCCGCCGGACGCACGGTTGAGATCGCTCCCAGCGCTTCCAATGCATTTGCCACTCGCGGTCCTGCCAGCGTGTAATACCGCTGCCGGCCGTCGCGTTGCATGGTGATCAGGCCGCCCCGATTCAACTTTGCCAGATGCCCGCTGGCGCTCTGGGCTGAGAGCTGAGCCGTCCGCGCCAGTTCGCCCGCTGCCAATTCTCGTCCTTCCAGCAGCGCCAGCAGTATGGCCGACCTTCCCGGATCAGCCAGTAAATGCCCCAAGCTTGAAATCGCATGTTTTTCTTTCATGACTGCCACCTGCCTCACATTCTAAGCCGCACACCTCTGCGAATATTTCACCGAATGATGAAATATCCCAGGCCCTGTCAGGCTCCCCAAATTTCAACTTCCGCTGAAACATCCCGCGTTTCCCACCCGGCATACTAAGTGTATGGATAGCAGAAAGACCAGGATCACCGGCCCGCTCTTGTGGCTTCTGATCGCCACCAGCTTCGGCTTCGTGGTGGTGCAGCTCGATGTCACTATCGTGAACGTGGCCCTGCCGCAGATCGGCTCGCACCTTCACGCCGGCGTCGCTGGACTTCAATGGGTGGTGGACGCCTACACGCTTACCTTCGCTGCCCTGCTGATCTCCGCCGGAGTCATTGGCGATCGCCTGGGCTCATGCCGCATCTATCTTGCCGGCTTTGTGATCTTCACTGCGACGTCCATCGGCTGCGGCCTGGCCCCGACCATCGGCTTTCTGGTTGCCGCCCGCGCGGTCCAGGGTGCTGGCGCGGCGTTGCTGGTACCTACCTCGCTGGCCCTTCTGAATAGCGCCTCTGAAAATGATTCTGCTCTGCGCGCCCGCCTGGTTGGTTTGTGGACCGCCGCCGGAGGCGTCTCCATCGCCGCCGGCCCCGTCGCCGGCGGCTTCCTTCTCGCCGCGCTGGGATGGCGCAGCATCTTCCTGGTGAACATCGTGCTCTGCGGTCTCGCGGTAGTGCTGGTGTTGAAATTCGTCCTGCGCGATTTCGGAGACCGTGCCCACAGCTCCAGCCGGCTTGATTTTGCTGGACAAATTCTCGCCGTCATCATGCTCGCAGGTTTTGTCGGAGCCATCATTGAGGCTGGACATCTCGGCCTTACTCACGCGACCGTCATCGCCGGCTTCCTGCTGGGCGCTGCTGCGCTGGCGGCATTTGTTCCGGTGGAAAAGCGCGCCGCCTCGCCGATGTTGCCGCTGCAATTCTTCAGCCTGCCCGGCTTCAGTCCGGCAGTGCTCTTCGGAGTTCTGGTCAACCTCACCTATTATGGTGTGATCTTTGTTCTCAGCCTTTACCTGCAACAGGCGCGTTCTTTTTCTGCTCTCCGCACCGGCGTTGCGTTCCTTCCGCTTACCGCAACCTTCATCGTCTCCAACATCATCTCCGGATGGCTGACCGCCCGCGCCGGCTCCCGCCCTCCCATGGTACTGGGCTCCTTGATCGCGCTCGCCGGCTACTTCCTGCTTCTCCGGCTCGATGCAGCCACTTCGCTGCCGAGCATGATGGCGTACTTTGTGCTGATTCCCGCGGGCATGGGCCTGGCCGTTCCCGCTATGACTACTGCGATTCTTTCCATCGTTCCGCGGGAGCGTTCCGGAACAGCCTCTGCCGTGCTGAACACCGCGCGCCAGGCCGGTGGGGCCGTCGGCGTCGCTATCTTCGGCGCGCTTCTGGGCCACACCCGCGAAAATATCATCCCTGGCCTGCACGCCTCGGCCCTGATCTCCGCCGGCTTGCTGGCGCTGGCCGCAACCATTACCTGGCTCGGCCTAAAGCAAAAGCCTGCTCGACTACTTGCACCTGTGCATCGAGTCAACCTTTCCCAGAAGTAGGAACCAGTATTCTGTTTTGAGTTGACCTAGCTCGGGCTTGCACTCATCAATACTCCCTTTACCATTTACTATCTCTATTGTGTTGCTAACCATTACTAACCATCAGGCGCCTGCCGGCGATCTTGGCTACCTCTTGCACAAGAATCCTTCGCGCCTTCAGAGCTTTGAGCTGTCGTTCGGGCATGCCCATGTCTTCTACCCGGAAGTCTCGTCCGAACGCTGTACGGCCGCGCTCTTGCTCGATGTTGACCCAGTTGGCCTTGTACGCAATCGCCGTGGGCCGTCAGGCGAGGGTGGCGCGCTCGCGCAGTATGTCAATGACCGTCCTTACGTGGCCTCGTCCTTCCTCAGCGTTGCCATCGCCCAGGTCTTTGCCAGTGCCCTGGGAGGGCGAAGCAAGGAGCGGCAGGAACTGGCGGAAAGCGCCATTGCGTTAAGTGCCCGGGTTTCGGTTTTGCCTTGCCGTGGTGGCGAAGAGTTGATCCACCAGCTTTTTGAGCCGCTCGGTTACCGGGTTATGGTCCAGCGGCATACACTTGATGAGAAGTTTCCTGAGTGGGGTGAGAGTCCGTATTACACCGTTGAGCTCACGGCTACAGCACGACTTCAGGACCTGTTGACCCACCTGTACGTGTTGATTCCGGTGCTCGATGCCGAGAAACACTACTGGGTCGGCGAGGACGAGCTCGAGAAGTTGCTGCGGCACGGCGAAGGATGGCTGGCCGGGCATCCGCAAAAAGAACTCATCGTAAAGCGCTATCTTAAATTTCGCCACAGTCTGGCGAGGGAAGCCCTTGCTCGGCTGACGGACGAAGATCAGCCCGACCCTGACGCCAACGAAATGACCCACGCAAGTCAGGAACTGGCAATTGAGGAGCCACTGAAGCTGTGGGAACAACGCCTGGGCTCAGTTGTGGCTGTTCTGAAAGCTGGCGGGGCAAAACGTATTCTCGATCTCGGCTGCGGCGAAGGCCGCTTGCTGCGCGAACTATTGGATCACCGCGAGTTCACAGAAATTGCAGGCATGGACGTTTCTTTTCGTAGTCTGGAGATCGCAGCTGATCGGCTGCGCCTTGATCGCCTGCCTCCTTTGCAAAAAGAGCGCATCCGTCTGCTGCACGGCTCGCTCATGTACAAGGACAAGCGGCTGTCGGGTTTTGATTCCGCCTGTGTGATCGAGGTCATCGAGCATCTTGATCCGCCGCGCCTTGCAGCTTTCGAACGCGTACTTTTTGAGAACGCGCGCCCGAAACAAGTGGTGATCACGACGCCAAATTCCGAGTACAACGTTCGCTTCCCAACCTTGCCAGCCGGCAAATTCCGTCACAAAGATCATCGCTTTGAGTGGACACGCGCGCAATTCCAGGGCTGGGCCGAATCAATCAGCACTCGCTTCGGCTACCACGCCCGGTTCCTCCCGGTTGGGCCAATTGATCCTGAAGTCGGCTCGCCCACCCAGATGGGAGTGTTCGCTCTGTGAAGATCACCGTCCCCGAACTTTCCCTGGCCGCGCCCGAACTGGGCGCTCCCCTCACCGCGCAGCAACAGCAGGATGAACTGCTCGATATCGATGATGTTCTCGGTAAGCGCATTATCTCCACGCGCCTCCATCGCAATATCACCATCCGGGAAGAGAACGCCACAGCGGCTCTGGAAATCATGAGCCGTTTTGCTGCCAATCCCAAGTGGCTGATCTACCTGCCGCCCACAATGTCTCCTTCAGAAACCAGCAAGCGTGAAGGCCTGCTGGAGTATCCCGACGAGGCGTTCAGGTATTTTCGCCACGAAGGCGTTGGACGGGTCATCTGCGAACAGAAACACATGGGTTCGCGGGCCATCGTGATCGTTTGCCGGAATGAAGCATCAGCAGCCAAGCGCTTTGGTGTGGTCAATGAAGGGGTTGGCATCTGTTACACGCGAACCGGCCGCCGCTTTTTCACGGATCGGGCGCTGGAAACTGATTTTCTGGCGCGCGTCCAGAGCGCAACCGCCGCCGCCGGGCTTTGGGACGAACTCAACACCGACTGGGTTTGCCTTGACTGCGAACTCATGCCGTGGTCTGCCAAAGCGCAGGAGCTTTTGCGGCTGCAATATGCGCCTGCCGGGGCAGCGGCGCTAGCTGCTTTGCCGGAGGCCGTTGCAGCTCTCAGGATGGCCGCTGCTCGCAACCAGGACCTTGCGCCGCTGGTGGAACGCTATGGGCAAAGGCTCGAGATGGCCGAGAAATACATCGCGGCCTATCGCCAGTATTGCTGGACGGTCTCTTCGCTCAACGACCTTCGCCTCGCACCCTTTCACGTGCTCGCCACCGAGGGTTCCGTGCATACAAAGAAAGACCATCTTTGGCACATGGAGATCGCGGCCCGAATCTGCGCTCAGGATCCTGGCTTTCTTCTTGCAACCCCCTATATGCTCGTCGATCTGGCCGATGAAGAGTCGCAATCGCAAGCGGCTTCCTGGTGGGAGCAATTGACTGGAAGCGGCGGAGAAGGCATGGTTGTCAAGCCGGTCGAATTCATTGCGGCTGGTGTTCGCGGGATTGTCCAGCCGGCGTTGAAGTGCAGGGGGCGCGAGTACCTCCGCATTATCTATGGCCCGGAGTACACCGCACCTGAAAATCTTGAACGCCTGCGCGCACGCGGCCTTGGCGCCAAGCGCTCGCTGGCCCTCCGTGAATTCGCCCTCGGTGTTGAAGGGCTCGAGCGCTTCGTGCGCCTTGAACCTCTGCGGAGAGTTCATGAATGTGTTTTCGGCGTGCTTGCCCTTGAGAGCGAACCAGTCGACCCGAGGCTATGAAGTCCTAAAGCGCCCAAAGAAAAACGCCTTCTCTGGAGAAGGCGTTTTCTAAATTGCGGCACGGCCTATTGCAACAGTGTCCCGTTGGTCTCCTCTTCTGACTTCTCTTGCAGCACCACTGCCGACGCCACCCGGTCGCCCTCCTCGAGGTGAAGCAGTCGTACGCCCTGGGTTGAGCGCCCTGCCTCGCGGATGGTCTTGGTATCGATGCGGATGATCTTGCCAAACTGGCTGATCAGCATCGCTTCTGAGGATTCGTCCACCAGCATGATGCCCACAACGTTGCCGTTGCGCGCCGTGGTCTTTACGTTGATCACGCCTTTACCGCCGCGCGACTGTAACCGGTATTCCTCCACCGGAGTGCGTTTCCCGTAGCCCTGCTCGGTTACGCTCAGGATCAGGCTCGGCAGCGTTTCTTCGGTCTCGCCTTTGCCGTTGGTCTTTTTAGCTTCCTTCGGCGTCACCGCCACGCCAACGATGTAGTCATTCTTGTCCAGGTCCATCCCGCGGACGCCATAGGCGGGCCGCCCCATGGAGCGCACGTCTTCTTCGTCAAAGCGGATCGCCTGCCCTTCATGCGATGCCAGAAAGACAATCTGGTTGCCGTCGGTCAGCCGCACCGCCACCAGTTCATCCTCTTTATCGATCCCGATAGCTATAATCCCGCGCGACATCACGTTGCAGAAGTCTTTGACCGGCGTCTTCTTCACCGTGCCTTTGCGCGTAGCGAAGAAGATGTAGCGGTTTTCTTCTTCCAGGTTGCGGACCTCCAGCAGCGTGCGCACGGTCTCGCCCGGCTGCAAGGCCACCAGGTTGCCGATGTGCTTGCCTTTGCCGGCGGCGCCCACGTCCGGTACTTCATACACTTTCAGCCAGTAGACACGGCCTGTATTGGTGAACACCAGCAGGTAGGAGTGTGTGGATGCGCTAAAGAGATATTCCACAAAGTCTTCTTCGCGCGTCTTCATTCCAGTGCGCCCGGTCCCGCCACGACGTTGCTGCCGGTAGGTCGATTGTGGCGTGCGTTTCAGGTAACCGCTGTGTGAAACCGTGACAATGACCTGCTCGTCGGCGATCAGGTCTTCGAGGGTGATCTCGGTGGATTCGTCGGTGATTTCGGTACGGCGCTTGTCGCCAAACTGCTCTCGAACTTCTTCGAGCTCTTTCACGATCACGCCACGCAGTTTTTTGTCGCTGGCGAGAATGGATTCGTACTCGGCGATCTTGACGCGAATTTCCTCGAGCTCTTTGAGAATTTCGTCGGTCGAGAGCCGGGTCAGACGATAGAGCTGCAGTTCCAGGATGGCGTCGGCCTGCTTCGGTGAGAGCCGTCCTTCGGAGCCGCCGATGCGGTCGCGCATCTCCTTATCGACGATCTTGAACTT
>DASTPO010000322.1:0-3286 GCA_035762225.1 Candidatus Angelobacter sp. | reverse complement strand
ACCGGCTGACATCAAGAAAGAAGGCTCCGGTTTTGACCTGCCCATGGCAATGGGCATCATGGGCGCCTACGGCGGGTTGGTCAAAAAAGAGCTGACCGATTACGTGATGGTGGGCGAGCTCTCGCTGGATGGCGGCATACGTGGTGTGCGCGGGGCGCTGCCCATCGCCATCGCCGCACGAGCGAAAAAAATTGCCAACCTGATTGTGCCGGAAGTCAATGCGCGCGAAGCTGCCGTGGTGAGCGGCGTGAACGTGTACCCCGTGAAGTCTTTGATTGATGTTGTCAACCTGCTCAACAACGGCAATGGCGTACTGCCTTTAACGGTGGATACCTCGCAGATGCTGGGCGGGCAGGAGCATTACGGCGCTGCTGATTTCAAAGACGTTCGCGGGCAGTTCACCGCCAAGCGCGCTTTGGAGATCTCCTGCGCCGGAGGACACAACATCCTGATGATCGGCCCGCCGGGTTCAGGCAAGACCATGCTGGCCAAACGCATTTCCGGGATTCTGCCGCCGCTCACATTTGAAGAGGCGCTGGAGACAACCAAGATCCACAGCGTAGCCGGCGTGCTCGACGCAACTTCAGGTTTGGTGAACACGCGTCCCTTTCGTGCGCCGCACCACACCATATCTGACGCGGGGCTGATCGGCGGTGGCATCATACCCCGGCCGGGCGAAGTCTCACTCTCGCACAATGGAGTGCTGTTCCTGGATGAGCTGCCGGAATTTCCCCGCAACGTTCTGGAAGTAATGCGCCAGCCGCTGGAAGATGGCAACGTAACCATCGCCAGGGCCGCTATGTCGCTCACATTTCCCGCGCGTTTCATGCTGGCGGCGGCAATGAACCCATGCCCCTGCGGCTATCACGGCTCCGGGCAGAGGGAGTGCCTGTGCACGCAGCCGATGATCCAACGCTACGTGTCCAAGATTTCGGGGCCGCTCATGGACCGCATCGACATTCATATTGACGTCCCGGCGGTGAACTATAAAGAGCTGCGCGGCAGTGACAGCAAAAGCGAGAGCTCGGCGCAGATTCGGGAACGCGTGGTGCGGGCGCGTGAGGTCCAGCTCAATCGCTTTGCCGCAGCCGGCGAACGCAACTATTCCAATGCGCAGATGAGTTCACGCCAGATACGGGTTTATTGTGACCTCGGCAGCGACAGCGAACGCATGCTGGAGCGCGCCATGCAACAGCAGGGTCTCAGCGCGCGGGCCCACGACCGAATATTGAAAGTCGCCCGCACCATTGCCGACATGGAAGGGAGCGCGCAGATCGAGAGCAAGCATATCGCCGAAGCTATCCAATATAGGACCATGGACCGGACGTATTGGGCTTAGTTTCACTGGTTCTCTGCAACGGGTTTCAGGGCAGGGTGTGGCTGCTGTTTGAACCGCTCCTGATTGGCAAGGTCCGGCGCGCGGGCCGGCATTTGCCACGCAAAGCCCGTGAAAGCCAACCTCGCGCATCATGATCTCACCCTCGTCCGCTGGCGCAGGATTCCGCAGAGTGATGTGCACTGAACAGCTCTGCAAATCGAAAGCTGCTGGTTAAACTCAGGCAGAAGCAACAGTGTTTTCTCCATCCAACGTTAATAGACACGGCAATACAAAAGAAACAAAGACGCTACTTCAAAGGAGAAGCACTCTATGGAAGACCCAAAAAAGATGGACCAGCAAGCCGATCGTGGAAATCGCGACCAGGAGACAGAAAAGAAGCCCACGCAGCCGACGCAGGGGTCGCAGGACATTAACCGTCAGCAACAGGGCCAGCACGGTCAACAGGACCAGGGTCAACGCGACCAGCGTGACCAGCGCGAAAAGAAACCGGCATAGCTTCGCTGGACAGAAAACAGCACTGAAACCGGCGCTGAGAACTTCGTCTTTGCCACCAATTGCGACCAACAGGGAGAATGCACCGACCCTTCGTCAAATGACCTGATCGCAAACGTGAGCCGAGCTGAAATTCAGCGCCGGGCAGGCTGCTATATGCCAAGTATCAGGCCACGGAATTTGTCAGAAAATCGCAGGCTTCGTAAATATTGGAAACCAGACGCGCCCATCCAGCGGCGCAAGTTCACCACGAGAAATCAATAATCGCCTATACCTGAGAGATCACAACAATATTCAACACCGGGAGATGAACTATGCAAATGGAATCATTGCGCGACCTCTTCATCGAGGAATTGAAAGACCTTTATTCGGCGGAGAACCAGATCCTGAAGGCGCTTCCCAAGATGATCAAGAAAGCCACATCGAAGGATTTGAAGAGCGGTTTTGAGCAGCATTTGAAAGAAACCCAGGGACACGTAGAGCGCCTGGACAAGATCTTCGCCGAGCTGGAAGAGAATCCCAAAGGCAAGAAGTGCAAAGGAATGGAAGGCGTGATCGCTGACGGCAAGGAATTGATGGAGGAAGACGCCGAAGCCGAGGTGATGGATGCCGGTTTGATCTCCGCGGCGCAGCATGTGGAACACTATGAGATGGCCGGATATGGGACCGTGCGTACCTACGCTGAGCTGTTGGGCCATGCCAATCTGGCGCACCTCTTGCAGCAGACGCTGGATGAAGAAAGGGCCACGGACGAGAAGCTGACTCAACTTTCCAGCAAGATCAACGTGGAAGCCAAGAAAGCAGCCTAACATCGAAGTTACACGAGACAGCCGGCAGGCGATTCGTTCGCTGCCGGCATTTTCTTGTGCGGATCTAGATGGGGCGCAGGTTTCCGCGGGCAAATGGCGAACGCGAAGGCCTAGGTTAGTGCGACTCCCTGTGACATGGCTTCTTTCTGGAGCCGCCTCAGCTTGAAGACAAGAAGCAAGACATAGCTGAGATAGATGATCCAGGCGACAATATAACCGCCGTACATAAAAGTTCGCTGGTGATGGAGTTCAATCTCGGTGGGCAGCTGATAGAGCAAAATCGCGGGCAGGGCTAGTGACGTCATCACTCCGTGGGTAGCGTTCCGGATATAGGCGCCAGTGAGGTCCTGCGCGATGCGCTCCAGGTGATAGCGGAACCAGAGCAACAGGAGGGCAAAGGCCAGGAACGCAATCATGGCTGAGAGGAGAGCGAACTTCATGCGGGGATCATCCAGCGTGACGGGTTGAGGATGGTTGGTGCGAAACCAGCGGTTGGCCATGTAATTCAGCGGAACACCGATAAACACCATGATCGCGAGCGCCGCTGCAAGCACCGCTGTCGAACCCGCCTCTGCCGACCGCCGCAAAACTCTGTAACTCACGTACAACAGCCACAGAACCAGGAAGGTGGTAAGGCGGGCATCCC
>DASTPO010000321.1:0-15673 GCA_035762225.1 Candidatus Angelobacter sp. | reverse complement strand
ATTGTCCGACGCGGGCAATTCCGCCCGGGCCGTATCTTTCTTGATGCGCGCGTCCACGGTGCTCTTACCGTTCTTATCTGTCTGGATGAAAGTGACGATGGTGCCGTCCGGAACCGGATTGCCGCTACAGTCCTTGATCGGGTCGGTTTCGACGGTTACACGGTCACCGGAGTGCCCTGTAACGTGCATTCTCAGGTTGCAGGGATCAGCCGCCACCTGCTGAATGACGCGGTGCACCGAGGTGTCACCGACAGTGGCTACAAATTGTGCGGCGCCGGCTTTTGCCGCCGAGGAGCTGCTGATCCACGCCACACCATCATGGCTTGTGGCTGCTTTCGCCGAGCCGGAATCGCCCACCGACAGCTTGAAGTTCACGGCCGTGGGATCAATAACCAGGTTCTGATACTTATCGAAGACAAAGGTTACGCCGCTGATCACATTGGGGCGCGCTACAGGAACGCGCGATGGCCGGGCCAGAAAGCTCAGGTTTTCCGGCTTTCCCGGCTTTACCCAAAACACCTGTGACTGATTGCCGCCACCCTTGATCACGGCAATCCACCGTCCGGCGTATTTAAGCTCTTCACCTTTGATTTCAACGCTTCCGGATTTGATTTCCTTCTTGATCACCTGCCCAGGTCCAATCAGGTAAAGCGTGTCTCCGCCGGCGGAAATGGTGAGCGGTTGGCCGGCGACTGCGTTCTGCGGCACATTCAGCTCAGCCGCTTGGGCAGAGTCGGCCGCGAACCAGCAGACCGCAACCACCAGGGCGATAAAAATCAGTGTGCGCATGCGATTAATCCTCGTGGTTCAGGCTGTAATGGTTCACAGTCACGCGGGAAGTATGGACGTTGGCCGCCAGGTCATCGCGCAGCGGCACAGAAAATGGCTGCGGCGTCTGCGGCAGCAGCGCATGATCAGAGTATGCGTCAGCAACCCAGATGACTTTTCCGCTGTTGTCATAGAACGTCGCCAGCACGTGCGGGATGTTCACGATGGTGCCGCTCTCGTTGAGCAGCTCGCCCTTCAACACCGTGCGTCCTGTAAGGTCTTTTTCAATCCGCTGATGGAGGACGCCGATAACCGGGTCAGCCGATGCCGGCACCAGCATCCAGTTGTGCGTCATGCGAAGGGTCTTTACATCTGACTTCTTGATTCCGGGGAAGTCGATGCGATACGGCGAAATCTCCTTCGGCAGCAGCACGTGTGAGATTTTGTCGAAGCTGCTTTCCTCCGCCACGTCCTTGCCGCTGTTGTCGGTCAGGACTGCGCCGACAGTGATGAACGCCGGCACGGTATCTTCGTTTTCAACCTCGCCCATGATGATCAGACCACCGTCGCGCTCCACGGCGTTCATGGAAAGGATGCGGCAATTCGGGTTTTCCACGTTCTGCGCACCCCAATCGTCGCCCGCGCCGCGCCACACGATGTCCCAGCGCAGGTAATTCACCGGGATCACCTGCGGGGGCACATTGACCTCCTTTTCAGCCGGCCACTCCACTTTCCACGCGCCCTCGTCCTTCACCACTTTCAGGTCGCGCGTGTCATAAGTCGCGCCCACGGCGGTGGCATACTTGATTTCAGTGCGGACGGAAGCTTCATTCTCCGACTCATGCAGCACGCGTGTCGTCACTGAGTCGAGCTGCGAATAGGTGCGCAGGCTGCCGTTGCGGCCGGTCAGGTCACGAATGAAGCCATCCTGGCTGACGTTGCTGGAAGGAGCGACGTAAGAGTACGCCGCCTGCCAGTCGTGCCCTTTGGCGTTGTCAAACATTGCCTGCACCGCGCCTTCCGGCGAGGATGCCTTGGCCGTCTTGCTGCCGTGCACCGTGCCCACGGCGATCAAGACCACGGTTAGAGCGGCGAAGATGATTGCAAGTAAGCGTCCCATTACCGTGCCTCCCGGAGTACAGGTTCTTCGCTGGAAGCCAGCGGGAACTCAAGCGTTTCAAGCCGGCGACGCCGGTCAGGGAACATCAGCATGAGAAGCAGCGCAACAATGCTGCTGCCGATGGGAAGAGTTCCCCAGAGTATCCCTTCCATCTCCGTTGGCGGCGTGCCATAAGGCGTTTTGTGCGCCGGCGGAATTCCATCTTTTACCCACAGGCTCACGTTGCCGCGGTCATATGTTTCGGTCTTGCGCCAGCCGGCAAAGGCGATCAGCGGCTCGTAATACGGGTCGCGGACGAAGATGTATTTCAATCCATATTGGTCCGCATGTTTCAGCACCGCGCGCAGTGATTCAATGCCGTTGGTGCCGTAATACTTGGAGTTGGTGAGCTGGGCAGAGCCGTATTGCGTCATCTCCGGCAGCAGGCGGGCAGAGTTGTATTCACCGTCAACGCTGCTGGCGTTGGCGTAAATTCCCACTTCTGACATCTTGCTGCCGAAACCGAGAGTGAGATAACGGAACTTGTCATGCCCATCGCGGTTCAGGAAGGAAACCACCTCGTCGGTGCTGAACGGCTTGTCATGGATCGGGTGGTAGACAGGCCACGCCACGGCCATGGCCACGCTGAAAGCTCCCAGCGTTCCCAGAACAAACGCTGCCTTGCGCCCGTAACGATCGATCAGGGTGACCGCCGCCAGGGCGACAATCGGCAACGCCATCAGGTTGGCCCAGAAGCTGAAACGCTCAAAGGTAAGAATGTCAAAAGGATTGTGGACGTTCGCTCCCGTTACCGCGTTGACCACGCCTGAGAGCATGCCCAGCAGGAGGCGCGGCAGAGGTGTGGTTCCACCCAGGCCAAAGATCATGGTGATCCAGAAGCCGATGAACAGCGGCCGCAGCCTGGTCTCTTTCAGGCCTTTATAGAAAATGAACGGCAGCGCCAGCAACATAGCGCCCCACGGCACAATGATGTAATTCACGGCCAGCCAGCCCTGGGAGAAGAAGTTCTCTCGGCTACCGTGCGGGATTGGCATCTGCTTGATGGGATTCGCCTTTAAGGCCAGCCAGTAGGGCAAAAGCACCACAATGATTCCCACCAGTGACAGGCCGGCAAAAATGGCGGAGCGGATGACTACCCCGGCCACGGTGGCGTCTTCGCCATCGCGCTTGCGATCGATGAGCGCCGTAAATACCACGGGAATGGTGAAAATGACGCTGGCAAACAACAACGTCACGTGGTGAGCGGAAGCTGCCGCCATGGTGAGCGCCAGGGCCTTCAATAAGGGCATCAGCTTGGCCTCACGCGCCCATTCATAAAAATAAGCCAGAGCCATCAGGTATAGCGGCGCCGCCCACGTGGTTGAGAGCTGGCCGTCAACGTAAACCAGCGAGGTCAGTGACCCAAGCAAGACGCTGCCTATGGCGGCATAGCTGGCTGCTCGCTCCCCGACCCATATTCGCGCGTATTTGTAGACGCCGATGGGCAGCAGCAGGATGGCGATAAGCTGGACAAAGATATAAGCCAGATTGAGACCCATCAGGTGCGAAAACAGCGCCATCCACTGTTGCTCCATGGGCGGATAGGTGGTTTGGGAGAAACCGGTAAACCACTTTTCGTTCCAGGGATTGAACCAGTGTTGTGCGTAGTGCGCGGCGAAGAACTTGTGGAAGTCCGCGTCGTAGGAATCGTTGGTGATCTGCATCAACAACAGCGGACCGTGCACCAGCAGCGCCAGTAACAGCACCCAACTCAATGGGACCGCCCGGGTGGGCAATGTAACCTGCCTGCCCGCAGCGATGGATGGGGAACTCATGAAAAACCTCCGCGAAAGCGACTGCGTTGAGCGTCAATCGGTGATCGACTGGGATTGCCTTATCAAGGGATGCCGCTATCAAAGCAGCAGTTTTGCTCCAGCAGAGACTTCGATTCCAAAAAGGGGGGTAGGGTTTGCTTTGTGGTACCCGGATTCTCACTTTGATGCCTTTGCGGAACCTTATCAGGGCTGGAAATCCCAAAGCCCGGAATTGGCATCTTCATTTGGGATGAGAACAGAGCTGCTGCCGCGGACTGCGGAAGTCTGCTCTCGCTAAATCCAACTAGCGCCGTGGCCCCTGGTTAGCCATGTGTTCCCGCTCCAACGCTTTATGACGGTGGTCCCGTGAAGAAGAATTTTTTGGGTCTCGCGTTTTTCTGCTCCCTGATACTGGCCGCCAGCGGCTGGTCGCAGACGTTTGACCTTAATGGCAAGCCCCAAGATCAGGCGCAGAAACCCCAGCAGCAGAAGCAAAGCAATGGCAAGCGGCCATCCAGCGGCAGGGCTGCCTCGTCGTCAATGCCCTGTGGCACGTCCGGAAGCGGCTGGGGTGGCAGCATTGAAGCCGGACGCTACGCTCGCGCCGCAGAAACCGCCCTGAAGAACGGCAATCCCGGCGGCGCCATGAACTACGCCGAACATCTAACCCAGGCTGCCCCGAATGACGCCTGCAACTGGTTCCTGCTCGGATACACCGCCCGGCTCGCGGGCAATTCAAAAGTATCGCTCGACGCGTACGAAAGAGGGCTGAAACTCCAGCCCAACTCCGTGGAAGGCCTTTCCGGCATGGCCCAGACCTATATCCGCATGGGCAAAGCCGACGAAGCCAAGAAGCTTCTCCTGCAGGTGATCGCCGCCAATCCTCGCCGAGCAACAGACCTAGCCATGGCCGGGGAGTTATTTATGCAGTCCGGCGACCTGCCCCGGGCCCAGAACCTGTTGGAGCGATCAGAAAACATTCAGCCGTCGTCCCACGCGGAGCTGCTGCTGGCCATTACCTACATGAAGGCCAAGCAGACGGACAAAGCCAAGCAGCTTCTCGACAGGGCGATGAAGCGCAGCCCGAAGAACACAGAGATCTTCCGCGCCGTGGCGCAGTACTACCGTGAAGCGCACGACTATAAGTCCGCTCTGGCCATTCTGCAAAAGGCGCCGGTCAAAAATGCTGACGTAATGTCAGAACTCGGTTATACCTACGAGCTCGCCGGCATGAAGAAAGAATCGGCGGAGTCCTATGAGAAGGCCGCCGGTATGGCGCCGAAGTCAGCGAATGTTCAGTTGGCAGCCGCGCAGGCCGAGTTGCGAGTCGGCAACCTGGATAAGACCCGCACCTACCTGACGCGCGCCGACCAACTTGATCCCAACTATTACCGTCTGCATGCCATCCGCGGCGATCTGGCCAAGATCGAACGGCGTGATACCGACGCGGTGAAAGAATATTTAGCGGCCCTGGCCGCCATGCCTGAAGGCCCAGCTGAGGGCATTCTCTATCCCACGCAGCTGCGGCTCAACCTGATCGATACGTATCGCAATCTGGATGACGACGCTGCCATTCGCCAGCAGCTCATCATCGCGCAACAGGAGTTGGCGAAGATACAAGTGGAAGGGCCGGAGCAGGTGGAGTATCTGCGCCTGCGCGCCGCGCTCAAAGGGCTCGGCAATGACGTTGCCGGGGCCGAAGCAGACCTGAAGCAGGCCTTGCAGCTTGATCCGCAGAATGACAACGTAACGCTGCAGTATGGCAGCCTGTTGTGGAAGGACGGCCGCAAGACCGAAGCGCGGCAGATGTACACCTCGCTGCTCAAGCGCGACGACAAGAACCGCTATGCTCTGGAAGCCCTGGGCTATCTCTCGCGTGATGAAGGCGACAACAAGGCAGCTGAGACCTTCTTCACCCGCATGGCCGCAGCCTATCCCAACGACTACGTGCCCTACATGGCGTTAGGCGATCTGTACACTGCAACCAAAGAATATCCAAAAGCTCAGGCCAGCTATGAAAAGGCCCACGCGCTGGCTCCAACGAATTCGCAGATCATCGCCAGCGGCTCCAACGCCGCCATTGAAGCCGGCAAGGTCGACCTGGCAGGCGAGTGGGTGGCCCGGGCCACGGGCGCGATGAAGAACGATCCTCGCGTCATGCGTGAAACGGAGCGCTATCTGTTCCTGAAAGGCAGATATGCCGAGTCCGCCCGGCTGGGCGAACAGGCAATCGTGAAATTGCCTCATGATCGCGACGCTGCTGTCTATCTTGGCTACGACTATTACAACCTGGGGCGTTATGACGAGGTGCTGTCGCTGGTGAGCCGGTATGAATCCGTGCTGCCCAAAGAAGCCAACTTCCCGCTGCTTGCCGGACACGTCCATAAGCAGAACCAGCTGCTGCAGCAGGCCATTGATGATTTTTCCCGCGCGCTAGCCAAGGACCCAAAGATGTTTGAGGCCCTGGTGAACCGCGGCTACGTGCGCAATGACATGCAGGACGCGCAAGCCGCAATCCGCGATTTTGAACCGGCGCTGAAGATGAACCCCAACAGCGGCATCGCGCATTTGGGCCTGGCTTTCTCAGACCTCCAGTTGCATCGCTCGCGCGAAGCCTTGGAAGAAACGGACAAGGCGGAAAAACTGCTGGGTGAGATGGGCGCAACTCACATGGCCCGCGCCACAGCGTACCGCCAGATGCGCGTGTTGGATAAGGCGGTCAAGGAATATCGCGTGGCGTTGAAATACGCCCCGGACGATCTCAAGCTGCATGAAGCGCTGGCCGATGCGCTCTACCATGGCCGCCACTACAACGAAGCGGTCAGCGAACTGCAGGCTGCGCTGCAACTTTCGCCCGAGGACCCGCTGATCTATGCCAATCTGGCCTCAGCGCACGCCCAGATGGGACATCGAGCTGAGACCTTCAAGTACATTCAAGCGGCCGAGCGCGAAGCGGTGGACCAATCCGCAATCCTGCTGGCTACGGGAGACGCTTTGATGACGCTGGGCGATCGCGCAGCCGCCATGGAGCGCTTCAACCGCGCCCTGGACGCTCCTGACGCCAACCGCGTGGATGTACGGCTGGAGTTTGCCAAGCTGTTTGTCCGCGAGGGGAAGCTGGATGACGCCAAGCAGGAAGTCGGGCTGGCCTTTGCCGAATCCCGCATTGGCGAGGCTTCACCAATCACGGCCGACAATCTTGTGGAAGCTGCCAACGTCTTTTTGGCCGCGCATGATTTTGATCTGGCGGAGCGTTACTTTGCCAAGGCCAAAGACCTGGGCGCAGCGGATGACACGGTCGCTCTGGGTCTGGCAGATACTTACATCGCCCAGGGTTACGATCGCAAGGCCGAAAAGGAACTGGCGGCGATGGGCAATGCCGCCGATTATCAGCAGAGCTACGACTATCAACTGGCCTGGGCCAATATCTATACCCAGAGGCACGACAATGTGCATGCGGTTTCATCCTTTGCCCGCGCCAACCAGCTGGCGGCTGATGATCCCACCGCCGAGCGTGGGTTGTTGCAGGTGGCGGGGGAAGAAGGAATGCCTCTACCTTTCGAGCCCAAGCTTAATATTCAGAGCGACATTGCCTCGGGAGCGATTTTCGAAGACGCCACGCTGTATCAAATGGACAACAAGTTCTTCGGCGCGCCAGTGCCGCCCCGCTCCTCGCAGGAGACAGACATAGGAAGCTCTTTCCACTATCACACCGGGAATTGGTTCCCCATTAACGGCTACGTGGGAGAGCGCAACTATCGCGGAACCATCTCCATTCCCAGCCAGCTGGCCATCGTCCACCGCAATACCTATGACACGGTGTTCAACGTGGGCACCACGCCGGTGCTGCGGCTGGGCAATGCGCACATCATCCTGAACCCCGGAATTGAGTTCACGCTGCGGCGCGACACAGAGTCGCCCATTCAGATGAACCAGCAGCTTTTCCGGCAATATCTGTACATGAATACCTCGCCGTTTTTCAACTGGCTCACCATCCGCGGCAGCGCGGTCCACGAATCAGGTCCGTTTGCTCTGCAGAACCTGAGTTCGCGCGATCTGGGTGCGAGCCTTGAATTTGAAGTCGGGCGGCCGTGGGGAAGCAATTCACTGATCACCGGCTACTCCGTGCGCGATCTGCTGTTTCATCCCGCGGTACGCGAGTTCTTTACCACCGCCACCTGGGCGGGTGCGGAACACAAGTTCGGGCAAAAGGCCGCTGTGACCGTCCTGGGCAAATATATTCGTTCCTGGCGAGTGCAGGACCTATCGTTTGCTACCGCGCAGATCCTGGTGCCGGGCGCACGGTTTGAGTACAAGCCGAATGAGCGCTGGTCGGTTGATGCGTCCACTGACTTTACCCGAGGTGAGGGGTTCCATCTGTATGACAACATTCAAAGCGGATTCCTCATCTCCTATGTTAAGCCGCTGCGGCGCAGCGTGAATGACGCTGCGGGGCCGCTGACGGTGGATTATCCGTTGCGCTTCTCTGTGGGGTTGCAGCAGCAATCTTTTTATAGCTTTACCGGGGCGCCGGGCAGCACGTCGGCGTTGCGTCCCGTATTCAAAATCTCGATTTTCTAGAACTAGCGGGCCCATGAAAATTTGTTTTGTCAGTGGTTTTCCTCCGAGTAAAGTCGTGCTCAATGAGTACGGCTATCACGTGGCCAGGGAGCTGCAAGCGGACCCGCTGGTCAGCCTGCAAATTCTTGCCGATGAGTATCCTGAACCAGAGCCCGAGCTGCCGGAATTTGACGTGGTGCGGTGCTGGCAGGCCAACCGGCTCAGTAACCATGCCAGGCTTCTGCGGGCGATACGCGCCTGCAAGCCAGACGTAGTGTGGTTCAACCTTGTCTTCTCCAGCTTCGGCAACAAGGAAGCGCCGCTGGCGGCCTTCTCCGGCCTGACCCTGCCGGCGATGACGCGCATGGCCGGATACTACACGCACGTTACCCTGCACCACCTGATGGACCATATTGACTTGAATGACGCCGGTGTGCGCAACAAAACGCTGTTTAAGATCGCCGGCAATGTGGCCACGCACATGTTGCTGATGGCCAATTCCGTCTCTGTGCTGCTGCCAGCCTACCGGCGCACACTGATCGAGAAATATCGCGGTGAAAACATCCATTTTCGCGCGCATGGAATTCTCTCCGCCCGCCCTGAATATCCTGATTTTTCCCGCCGCGGCAATCCCGAGCAGCGCATTCTGGCCTTCGGCAAATGGGGCACTTATAAGCGCTGCGAAATTCTGATTGAAGCGTTCGAAGAGCAGGTGGTACGGCAGGTGCCCAACGCGCGGCTGGTAATCGCGGGAATCAATAACACCAATTCTCCCGGTTACATTGAAGGCCTGATGGAGAAATATGGCAGCCACCCAAATATCGAGTTCAAGGGCTATGTGGAGGAAGAAGACATTCCCGAAATGTTCGGGACCTCGTCCTTCATGGTGATGCCTTATACCTCGGCCACCGGCGCCAGCGGCGTGGCCAACCTGGCTGCGGCGCATGGCGTGCCCATCATCTGCTCCGACGTTCCTGATTTCCGCGAGATGGGCGACAGCGGCGGGCTGGCGATCAAGTTCTATCCCGTAGGCGATAAAAACGCGCTGGCCAAGAACATGATCGAGCTTCTGCAAAACGAGCAGGAGCAGCATGAAATGGCGGAGCAGAATTTCTCGTCGGCACTGCGTCAGACCATGCCGCAGATCATCCGCCAATATGTTCGCGCGTTTGACCGCCATCAGCGGGCCCGCGCCCTGGAAGCCGCGTCTCGTTTCCGGCGCATACCGGCATGGGTACCGTCCCGCTCGGCCATCTTTCGCGCCTCGCGCTGGGGTAGCTGGAGCTAGGACCAGGCGCAGGCTAAATCAACCAGCCGGGCGTTAACTTGTCATAAAATGGCCGCGATGAGCGAAGCGGCCTTACGCGAATTGTTGCGCCTCACGGCGAGGACTACGTTCGTTTTCTTTGTGTGTGCATTCGCCGGCCCTGCCCTGCACGACCTTTGGCCGGGTACGCTGTCACGCTGGCTGGCCAGGCGGCGAGACTCGTTTCTGCTGGCTGCTGCGGCCTCGCACACGGTCCATCTCGCGGCGATCATTGCGCTCTTTCAGTTGATGGGATGGGCGCACCTGCAAATGGCAACACTGCTGGGCGGCGGGTTTGTGTATCTGCTGATTTACGCGCTTGCGGTCACGGCCGCATCGCGACTGCTCAGGGGCCGGGAAATACGCTTACTGAGTTCGCCGCGTTTTGAAGGCATCGCCCTCTACATGATCTGGCTGATCTTCGCGCTGGCCTTTGTGCCGCGCATTGTTTCCGGCTGGCCTGTGTACTCCCTGTTTGGCGTGGCTGCGCTGGTTGCTTTGGCCCTGCGAATCGCGTGCCGAGTCCGGCACGGTAAAGCTATGGCTGCGAGGGCTTAGGCCGAGCGAGATGCGATCCCGCTGGATTCAAGCACTTCCTGGGCGGCCCGCAGTCCCGTGGCGATAGCGCCGTGCACGGTCCCGTTATGCCCATCACTATCGGTGGCTTCGCCGGCGAAATACAGCGTTTCCGCCACGGGTGCGGCAAGGGACCTTGCAGCGTCAATGCCGCCCACCGCGGCATAACTATATCCGCCGCGGGAAAATGGGTCAGCCTGCCAGTCATGAACAAACGCGCCAGCCACTTGCCGTCGGAGAGCGTCGGGGCTATTGCCGATGATTCGTGCCAGAGACTGCACCGCCATATCCACGATCTCACCCTGATTTCTGCCTTTCATCGCCACAGCACGACCTCCGGCGGCCCACCCGGTGAGGATGGGATAGGGTAGCGGGTTGCTGGCCCACCATGTGGGAAACGAATTGTCATCGGAAAAGAGAAAGCCCAGGCCCGCCATCTCTGAATCCTGCTCCCAGAATTTCGTGGCGAAGCACAAGCTGGCGCGGATGACAGCACCCATTTCGAGAAACTCGATGGCAGCCTCTTTTTGCGGAAGTGCAGGCGCAAATGCAACACTTCTTGCTTTCAGTACTCCCAGAGGTAGAGTGACGACGGCGCGAGCCGCCAGGAATTCTGATGCAGCCGTTCTGGCGATTACCTGACCAGCCTGCCAGTGAATCTCCTTGACCACCGTGTTCGTCACGATTTCACAACGCTGCTTGTCAATGCGATCGGCCACGGCGCGCACCAGTTGGTCATAACCAGTGGCGATACGGAACTGGCGGTCGCCTTGTATGGCTTCTTCCGCATGAAAGTCGCGCAGGAGCCAGTGCACGCTGAGGAGCGACGGATCGGCCGCGTGAAAGCCTTCAACATACCGGAGAGCCTGCCGCCGAACTTCTGCGCTCGCGCCGGTGTGGTCCAGGTAGTGACGGAAAGACTGGTCCGGTCCATCCGCCGGCATATGGCCAAAGAGTTCATCGACCTTTTCCATCAGGTGGCCGGCATCGACCCAGGAACCGTTGATCTTCCTGCGGAAATTCCCGCGGACAGGGATGACCGGCAGCGCCGCCTCAGCGGCGAGAGACAGAATTTCTTCCGGACGTCCATGCACGAACTCAGCGCCTAGTTCCACGGGGTAATCCGCGGTGTGGTGTGTGCAGATGCGGCCGCCCAGACGCTCGCGGGCCTCCAACAGCACCACGCTGAGGCCAGCTTCAGTCAGCCGGCGCGCGGCGGAGAGTCCGGCAATGCCGCCGCCGATCACAAGAACGTCATTCTTCATAGCTCTGCTGAAGCCACTGGTTGCTGCTGCCTGGCGCCATCCACCGGCATAGGATAAATCCCCAGCGACCGCGCTGCGCCAATATCCACGGTCAAAACTTCACTCTGCGGCGTCTTCTTGATCCACTCTTCGGCACGATGTGTCGCGGCCAGGAATGTTCCCTGCGGAAGGACGGTGAGGTCAAGGTAAAGAATGTCCTGCGAATTCGGCCCCAATCGTACGCCGGTAAAGGCGTGGCCGGGCACGATGACGATTACCGGCTTCATCCCCAGGTTCTCCACCGCAGAGGCAAAAGCCACGCTGACGTCAATGCAGTTGGCATTGCTCAGCTCGAGCGTCTCCCGCGGCAGGCGAATACGCTGCGTCTCTCCGGGATAATTGCCGAAAGTGTAGATGCTGCTGACGTAGCTGATGCCGGAGCGACGCATGGCCTCAAATACGGCCTTAACCTGCGCGCGTACCTGGGTCTCGAGCGCAATGTGGGGAACGGGATTATATCCGCGCAGCCGGCCGCCGGGAACAAGACGTTCAGCCTTGGAAACCAGCTGTAGGACCTTGTCATCGTGGGGCGTGACCCAGCGCGCCAGCAGCTGGGCGTTGGAAAACTTCCGCCCCCAGTAAAGATCGGAGGCGCTGTGGAGAAACACAGGACGCTGCTGGGCAAAAGTATGGCCGGTGGCCGGATCCTGCACTTCTACCACCAGCGTTGCCGGCCGCATCTCGCCATTGTCATAGGCTTTGGCGAGAAGGGCGGGATCGAGATCAAAGGTCCGCACCTCATGGGGGCCGATCACGGCGGTCAGGCGCAGCTCCTCACTCCAGCCACGAACTTCCGCGGTAATGATCTGGAGCACCGGCTTGGTGGCGGTGTTGGCAATGCTGATCACGGCCAGGGGCCAATAATCGGCAGCGCGCGCGTCCGCCAGGGCGGGAAAGATCTCTCCGCGGCCGGGCATGTTGAGTTGATACTGGATCTGCAAAGGCGAAGCCGGCCCTGAACTCGCCTGCATCTTGGCCGGTAACTGCGGCTCAGGCAAGGGCCTGAGCGCGAGCCTGGAAACAAAAAGCCATCCCCAGACCAGAGTTCCCGCAAGGCCCAGGGTGGTGAGAAAAAACACCCATGCCATGACCCGCGCAACTCTGCCCGGCTTCTTCGCTTCGCTCATCTACTGAATTGGGTGACGGAGAGAGCTGGTGGGTTGCTATCTTTTCCGGCCGAGACAAGGCAACATTCCGACGATAAGCCAAGTCACTTTTGTGCAGGTTCCGCTTTTTTGGAAGGCGATTGGCGCACTGCAGGAGACGATCTCCAGAACTCGGGGTCCTCGACAATCCATTCGCCCGCCGGATTGCTCATCTGCGGGTTCACGGTAAAGATCCAGGTCTCGGAGTTCGAAACAGAGGCGCGGGTATATTCATCCAGCCGTGAGCGGGCAGCATCATCTACGTCAGTGGAATAATCGTCGATGGCGGGATCGAGCGAGTTGCCGGCATTCTGAAGCGAACTGTACGCGGAAAAAATCAGGTAAGTATTCTTTGGCATTCCGGAAACCACCTGATACACCACGCGATCGTCTGCGGCGCCCGCGCGCTGCCGCACCGATCTCAAGGCGTGGTGAATCTCTTCAAACTCATGCTCATGCCCAGCGCGCACGGTGACAATGGTTACGGTAAAGAAGCGCGTCCGCGGCTGCACCAGGCCGAGGTTGCTGGAAAGATCGTCACGGTAATGGGCCAAAACGACCCGTGCATCGCCCACCAGATTGGCTTTCGCTTCCATGAGGCGGTTTAGCTCAGCGCTCAGGTTGGCATTTCTGTTGAAAGGCTCACCGCTGCGTTCCAGGGCCGCATAGGAGTCAAAGCCCTCCATGTACCACACCTCAATCTGCGGACCGGAAATAGTATGCATGGTGAGATATGGCCAGGTGCTGGCGCGGGCGCATGCCGTGGCTGCCTCAACCTCAAGGCGGGTGTACTCCGTCATCTTCGAGGGCTTTACCTGATCACGATAAATCTCAAGGATGGCCGGCGGCGCAGCCAGGGCCTGCTGAGCGAAACTCGGCACGAAAGAAGCTGCAAGCAGCAGGCAAAAAGCAATGCGCAGGGCAGACATGATGCGCCCATTTAAGCAAACAATCAGGCCTGCTGTCATGGGGAAAGAATGAATCGACAGTCACGGCCCGTTTGGGTTGACGGAACTCTCAGCGCGTGGCGGCTGGTACCTTGTTGTCCACAAAGGCCACTGCTTCTTCCAGGATTTCCTGCACCTGGTCGGGCGATGATGCCTCGACGTAGATCCGCATGAGCGGCTCAGTGCCGGAAGAGCGCAAAAGCACCCAGGCTTCCGCGCCGCGGTCCTTGATGGGCGCGTCGAGAAAGAACTTGATGCCGTCGAGATTCTCCTTGCGCAGGACTTTATAGCGGCCCAGCGAAGTGGTTTCGCCGCTTCCCGCGCGGGAGATGGCCGCCTCTTTCACTTCATTGGGAATGCGCAGATCGCGGCGCGCGTAGAAATGCGGTCCGTATTCCGATTGCAGGGCCGCCACCAGCTGGCCCAGGCTCTTGCCTTCATCGGCCATGACGTTGGCCAGCAACAGGGCGTTGAGCAGGCCGTCGCGCTCGGGCAGGTGGCGCTGGAAGCCGATGCCGCCGGATTCTTCCCCGCCAATCACGATTTGCCGCTCCAACATCAGGTCACAGATGTATTTGAAGCCGATGCCGCACTCGAGCAGCGTGCGCCCGTGTTTGGCGGCGATACGGTCCAGCATGCGCGTGGTGTTGAAGGCGCGGGCCACGTCGCCCGGCCAGTCTTTGTGGCGGGTGACCACCCATTGCAGCAGGATAGAAAAGATCTTATGCGAATCCACAAAGCTGCCGTCTTCCGCAGCTGCGCCGATGCGGTCGGCATCGCCATCCGTGATGAAGGCGGCGTGGCATTTCTCCTTCACCACAATTTCCTGCGCGGCTTTTACATGGGGCAGGATGGGTTCCGGGTTGATCCCCGGGAAAAGAGGGTTCACCTCACTGCGAATCTGCACGTGCGGAATGCCGCGTTGGGCAAAGATTTCCGCCAGCACATTGCGCCCAGCGCCGTACATGCAGTCGATGGCGAACTTGAAATTGGCTTTCGCGATTTTTTCCAGATCGGCAAATTTGCAAATCGCCTGAACGTAGGGCGTCTTGAAGTCCGCTTCTTCGATCTTTGCCGATTTGCCTTTGGGCGCGGCGCCGGCACGGACGTAATCTTCAATCTGCTTGATAATGGCCGGCGTAGCTGAGCCGCCATAGGTGGCTTTGAATTTCACGCCGTTCCAATCCCAGGGATTGTGGCTGGAGGTGATCATCACGCCGCCTGCCGTACCCAGATTCTTGACCGCGTAAGAAAGGGCCGGGGTTGGCGTGTAGTCATTTGCTATTTTGACGGGAATTCCGGCTGCTGCCAGCACTTCGGCTGTGGCCTGGGCAAAGCGGCGCGAACCAAAACGCGTGTCATAACCGATGACCAGACCGCGCGTTGGATCCTCGCTCTTCAGGACATAAGCAGCAATCGCACCGGCCACGCGGCGCACGTTCTCAAACGTATAGTCGTCGGCGATCACTCCGCGCCAGCCATCGGTTCCAAATTTGATCTGATCAGTCATTTGCCCTGCTACGCTCCAGATTGCCTTGAGATTTGTTTCCGCGACCGCTCCTGTAATTGGTCATTCGCCGACGGCGGACCCAGCCACAGATTGCTTAAACCAAATCGGTCATTTTCTTATCGTTCAAGTATTTCACAATTTTCCCCACGTCCTGGGATTGCTCGCGCGTGGTGACCAGGATGGCATCCTCGGTTTCCACCACGACCAGGTTATGCACGCCTACGGTGGCGACAAATTTCTTTGGAGCATAAATGTAATTCCCGGTGGCGCCGGCGGCGTAGAGACCCTTGCCTTCAACCACATTCTTCGCGTCGTCCTTGTGGCTGAGGGCATGGTGCTCATAGAGAGCGGCCCATGAGCCCAGATCGTTCCAGCCAAAATCGGCGCGGAGGCAAAACAAGTTGGAGGAGTGTTCGCCTTTGGCTGAACGCGGCTCCAGCACGGCGTAGTCGATGCTGATGTTCTCGCACCGGGGATAGAGTTGGGAAAACTTTTTGGCGAAGTCCTTGGTCCCCCAGGCCGCGGCAATTTCTTCCAGATAGGGCGCAGTTTCCGAAAGATGTTCACGCAGGGCACGGGTGAGGGTGCGCGCGCTCCACACGAAGATGCCGCTGTTCCAGTGGTAGTTTCCGGCAGCCACAAAC
>DASTPO010000320.1:0-2600 GCA_035762225.1 Candidatus Angelobacter sp. | reverse complement strand
TTGCTGGTGCTTTCAGTGAAAGAGGACGAGCCCACCAAGGTAAGGGCATTTGATCTTGGCGCGGACGACTACGTTTCCAAGCCGTTTGGCATGGCTGAACTGATGGCGCGCGTTCGTGCCCTGCTGCGACGATCCAACCCGCTCCAACCCGATGCCGCCTTTGAAGCCGGCGACTTCAAGATCGATCCCCAGCAGCGCCTCGTGGAGGTCAGTGGCCGCCAGATCCACCTGACGCCGAAGGAATTTGATTTGATCCAGTATTTCCTCACCCACCGCGGACGGGTGCTTACCCACCGCGCAATTCTCACGGCCGTGTGGGGCAGCAACAGCGTGGAGCAACCGGAGTACCTGCGCGTCTTTGTCGCCAACTTGCGCAAGAAACTCGAGCCGGCGCCGCACACGCCGAGATACATTAAAACCGAGCCGTGGATTGGCTACCGCTTTGATCCGGAATAAGCGGTTACTTCCTTACCGGATATTTTTCATCCAGCGCCAGATTCAACTCCAGCACGTTCACCCGCGGCTCGCCCAGGATGCCCCATTGCCTCGACTCCGTATGTCCTTCCACCAGGTCGGCCACGCGCTTCTCGTCGAGGGCACGCGCTCGCGCCACACGCGCGATCTGAAACTGGGCGGCAGCCGGCGTTATATTCGGGTCAAGTCCGGAACCGGAGGTTGTAACCAGATCAATCGGCACTGGCCTTCCCCCTCCCTCGCCTTGTAGCGCTGCAACATCCGATCGCACGCGGTCAACCAGCTTACGGTTGGTCGGGCCCAGATTTGATCCTGACGAACCGCCGCCATCGTAACCATTCGCACCCGCTGCCGACGGTCGGGGATGAAAATACTGCGCTCCCGTAAAAGGCTGTGCGATCAGACGAGATCCTACAACGACCCCACCTCTTGTGATCAGTTGTCCATTGGCCTTGTCTTTGAAGAACAGTTGACCCAGTCCGGTGACCGCCAGAGGGTAGATCACCCCGAGCAGTACCGTCGTCACGCCTGTATAGAGAAACGCCGTAATCAGATTTTTCTTCATCGCTGCCCCTTCATGCCCAACCCACGGCGCGCAAAAATAGATCAATCAGCTTGATGCCGATGAATGGCGCTACCAGGCCTCCGGCGCCATAGATCAGCAGATTGCGCCGCAGCATGGCTTCCGCGCCCATGGCTTTGTAATGAACTCCACGGAGCGCCAGCGGAATCAGCGCGATAATGACCAGCGCGTTGAAAATCACCGACGCCAGGATGGCGGATTGCGGCGTCGCCAGCCGCATGATGTTCAGCGCGTTCAGCACCGGGAACGTGCCGGCAAACATCGCCGGAATAATGGCGAAGTACTTTGCCACGTCGTTGGCAATGGAAAACGTGGTCAACGACCCGCGAGTCATCAGCAGTTGCTTTCCAATCTCCACGATCTCAATCAGCTTGGTGGGATTGGAATCCAGATCAACCATGTTGCCGGCTTCCTTGGCTGCCTGCGTTCCCGTGTTCATCGCCACACCGACGTCGGCCTGCGCCAGCGCGGGAGCGTCATTGGTGCCGTCGCCAGTCATCGCCACCAGTTTGCCTTCGCCCTGCTCGCGGCGTATCAAATCCATCTTGTCTTTAGGCGTAGCCTGCGCCAGAAAATCATCCACCCCCGCTTCGCGCGCGATTGCCGCCGCTGTCAGCGGATTGTCGCCAGTGATCATGATGGTCTTGATTCCCATGGCGCGGAGCTGCACAAAACGCTCGCGCATGCCGCCCTTCACCACATCCTTCAAATGGACCACGCCCAGGGCGCGGTTGTTCTCCGCCACAACCAGGGGCGTGCCGCCGGAGCGCGCAACCGTCTCTACGGCTGAACGCACTTCCCTGGGGAAAGTGCCGCCGGCAGCCAGCAGATATTTTTCGATCGAGTCGGCCGCGCCCTTGCGTACCACTCTACCCTCAAGGTTCACGCCGGACATGCGGGTCTGCGCGCTGAAAGGCACGAACTGCGCCTGCAACGAAGCCAACTCGCGGCCACGCAGGTTAAAACGTTCCTTGGCCAGGACCACGATCGACCGCCCTTCCGGAGTTTCATCCGGCAGTGACGAAAGCTGTGCCGCATCCGCCAGCTGATCATTGCTGACGCCCGGCGCAGCGATGAAATCCGCCGCCTGCCGGTTTCCCAAAGTGATGGTTCCGGTTTTATCGAGCAGCAGCGTATTGATGTCGCCTGCCGCTTCCACCGCCCGGCCTGACATGGCCAGAACGTTGTGCTGAACCAGCCGGTCCATGCCGGCAATGCCAATTGCTGAAAGCAAGCCGCCAATCGTCGTCGGTATCAAGCACACCAGGAGCGAGACCAGAACAAAGATTGACTGTGGCGACCCCGAGTACTGTGCGAATGGCTGTAACGTAACCACGGCCAGCAGGAAAATAATCGTCAGGCCCACCAGCAGGATGCTCAGGGCAATTTCGTTCGGCGTTTTCTGGCGTTCAGCGCCCTCAACCAGCGCGATCATCCTGTCCAGAAACGTTTCTCCCGGATTCGAGGTGATCTTCACCTTGATCTGATCGGACAGCACTCTGGTTCCACCGGTAACGGCAGAGCGGTCGCCGCCCGATTCGCG
>DASTPO010000319.1:0-2538 GCA_035762225.1 Candidatus Angelobacter sp. | reverse complement strand
CACAGCCTCGTCCAGCGGGCCGGCAAAAAATCCCTGGAACACCGAATACTGGACCTGTGGTTCCTCGAGCGGTTCAGCCGCAGTCACCGGAGCCGCTCTGGCTGCGTTCGCCATCGGCACGGAAACGTGGGGCTCCATCATCTGCCCTTCAGGCTTCTGTGGGCTCAGCGGCCTGCGTCCCACTTACGGACGCGTGAGCCGTTACGGCGCCATGGCGCTTTCCTACACTATGGATAAGATCGGCCCTCTCACGCGCAGCGCCGACGATTGCGATCTGGTTCTGAAAGTCATTTCCGGCCATGATGCGCAGGACCTGGGCTCGCTGCCGGAGGCAACGGCAAAATACACCGGAGCAGAACCGCTCAAGGGCCGCTTGCGCGTTGGCTGGCTGGTCAACCAGTGGAAAGAGATTTCTCCCGAAGTCAATCAGGCGACCATGGCGGCGCGTCATCTTCTGGAAAAAAGTTCGGCCGTTACCCTCAAGAACATCTCTCTTCCTGAAGGCCCGTGGGAGACAGCCGCCGGCATCATTATTGCCGTGGAGGGCGCCGCTGCGTTTCACAAGCTGATCGAGTCCGGGCGCGTTTCTGAGCTGAATGATCCGCTGGGCCACATCGGCGGCTATGTGAATGAAGAGGTGAGTGCGTCGGATTTCATCCTGGCGCAGCGCGTCCGCGCCGTGCTGCAAACCAAAATGGACGAGCTCTTTACTCACGTAGATGTGCTGGCTGCGCCTTCGCTTCCTGTGACGGCGAGCAAGCTCGACGCGAATCTCGATGTGGCTCTTACGTTTTCTGATCCCATCGGCGGCATTGGAAATATCTGCGGGCTTCCCGCCATCAGCGTGCCCTGCGGCTTCAGCCAGAATGGCTTGCCGGTGAGCTTGCAGTTCGTCGGTCGCGCGCTGGATGACGCTAAAGTCATTCAGGCTGCCCGCATTTTCCAGGGCCAGACAGACTGGCACAAGAAAATACCCACCTGGCATAACAAGTAATTTACCCGAGTGCGCGCCTGCCGCGCGCTGTGCCATACTAGTCGCAGTCTTGTGCGGCCCGAATGGCGCATTCATAGCCTTAGCCTAATGTCCGCCGATCTGTTGACCGGAACATCGTTTGATCCCGAGCCGCTGCGCCAATCCATCCTGCGGCACATTCATTACACGCTTGCCCGCCCGGAGAGCGCCGCGGTCCCGCGCGAATTGTTCAAGCCCGTCTCGCTCGCCATCCACGATTTCCTGATTGACGGCCTGCTCAAGACCGAGCAGCGCTATCGCGAGCAGAACCTCAAACGGCTGTGTTATCTCTCCATGGAATTTCTGATGGGGCGCTGGCTCAGTGACAATTTGTGCAACCTGCGCCTCAATGAGGCATGTCGTTCCGTGCTGGCGGAGTTTGGCATCAGCCTGGAAGACGTGGTACAGGTGGAGCCCGACGCCGGTCTCGGCAATGGCGGTCTCGGCCGCCTGGCTGCATGTTTTCTTGAGTCGCTGGCCACGCTGGGCATGCCGGGTTTCGGCTACGGCATCGATTACGAATACGGCATGTTCAAACAGGAAATTGCCGGAGGCTTCCAGCGCGAGAAGCCGGACCAGTGGAAGTCAGAAGGCACGCCGTTTTACATTGAGCGCCCGCTTGATGTTTGTCCGGTGGAGCTCTATGGCCGCCTGCAATCCTCGCGCGATTCGCATGGCAACCGGCGCCAGAGCTGGGTGGACACCAAGATCGTGCTCGGCGTTCCCAATGATATGCCGGTGGCGGGCTTCAACGGTCTCACCGTAAATTACCTCCGCCTCTTTGCCGCGCGCGCCTCGGAGGATTTCGACATCGAGATCTTCAATCGCGGCGACTACATCCGCGCCATCGAGCAGAAAATCGCTTCTGAAAATATTTCCCGCGTCCTGTATCCCTCTGACTCGGTTCTTTCCGGCAAGGAGCTGCGCCTGATCCAGGAATATTTCCTGGTGTCCTGCTCGCTGCGCGATATCCTGCGCCACTTGGTTCCTGCTGCCCGTGGTTTGGAAGAACTGCCCAACAGGATTGCCGTTCAGATGAATGACACGCATCCCAGCCTGTGCGTGGCTGAGCTGATGCGCCTGCTGGTTGATGAGCATTATGTCGATTGGGACAAAGCCTGGGAGATTACCGTTGCCACGCTTGGTTACACCAATCACACCCTGTTGCCGGAAGCGCTGGAGAAGTGGCCGATCTCGCTCATGGAGCGCGTGCTGCCGCGGCACATGGAAATCATCTTTGGCATCAATCACCAGTTCCTGCGCACCGTGGGCCGCCACTGGCCGGCCGACCTGGAGCGCCAGCGCCGCATGTCGATCATTGAAGAAGGTCCGGAGAAGCATGTGCGCATGGCGCACCTGGCGATTATTGGCAGCCATGCCATCAACGGCGTCTCCAAGCTGCACAGCGAGCTGATCAAATCATCGCTGGTCCCGGACTTTGCCCAGCTCTGGCCTGAACGCTTCAGCAACAAGACCAACGGGGTTGCGCCGCGGCGCTGGATCCTGAAAGCCAATCCTGAACTGGC
>DASTPO010000318.1:0-9541 GCA_035762225.1 Candidatus Angelobacter sp. | reverse complement strand
CGTGAAATAGAGCGCCCCCTTCCATTGCGGCAAAATTTATTGGGCAGCATCGTCAATTGGGCCAGATGAGCTCCTGACCATGGAAGAGCAGGAAATCTAGACCACAAACATTCCCATTGCTGCCGCGAACATAATGACGATGGCAAGCGTAACCATCGTGCGACCCAACATTGAGCTGGGTTGCCGATTCATAATCTTGGAATCGCACGCGACCAGGAGAATGCCGAGGAGCAGGAACGGGGCCAGAATGCCATTGACCACAGCCGTCCAATAAAGCGCTTTTACCGGATTGATATTCGCGAAATCCAGCGCGACTGCCGCAACTGTAGAAAGGAGAATCGTGGCATAAAAGAACCTCGCTCGGCGCAGCTTCTCATCCAGCCCTTGCTTCCAGCGGAAAACGTCGCCCAGAGCGTAGGCAGCCGAACCGGTCAGGGTAGGAATCGCGAGGAAGCCCACGCCCAGCAGGCCCACGGTATAGAGTGCATAAGCAAACTTGCCCGCGATAGGCCGCAGTGCTTCCGGCACCTGACGTGATGTTTCCGGATGTGTCATGCCCTGGGCATGCAGCGTCATGGCGGTGGTGACAATGATGAAGAACATTACAAAGTTTGAGAAAAATGTTCCCAGCCCAACATCAAGCTTCCGATCCACGATCTCATCTCCGGTTGCTCCGCGCCGCTTGGCCACGGTATTCTTCCCGGCGCTTTTTTCATATTCGACTTCCTGTGAGGTCTGCCAGTAAAACAGATAGGGGCTGATGGTAGTGCCAAGTATTGCAACCAGCATTCCCCACCCGTCTCTGGTTTTCGGCAGTGACGGCAGGACGGCAGCCCGGCCAATCTCAGACCAGTCTGGATGAACCTGAAACGCAGCGATGACATAGGCAAAGAGCGCGAGGGCCAGCCACTTCAGGGTGTTCGCAATTTGATAGTACCGCAGCTTGATGGTGGCTATAGATATTACCAATGCAAATACGATAACGCATAGGTGCGAGTTCAGCCCGGCCATCATTTCGGCAGCATCGGCCATAGCTGCCAAATCCGAAGCGACGTTCAATGTGTTGGCAAACAGAAGAGCAAGGGACGCAAGCATCACGAGCCAACGCGGGAACTTCTTTTGCAGTGTGAACGCCAGGCCGGAGCCGGTCACCATCCCGATCCGAGCGCACATCATCTGGACTGGAGCCATCAAAGGCCAGGTCAGAAATGCCGTCCAAAGCATGGTGGTCCCAAACTGAGCTCCTGCTAATGAATAGGTGGCGATGCCGGAGGGATCATCATCGGCAGCGCCGGTGATGACACCAGGCCCAATCGCCCCGGCGAAGCGCCGATAGTGTTGCCGCAGGTTGGCGTCCACGTTCATTTTCAGCTTCTCACACAACTATCGCCTGACTGCAAGCATCCATCCCAATTTGTTTGGCCCTCAGATTTTCACACCTGGAGATAAGCGAAATGCCTTCCCAAGAACCAGTCCCTAGCCCTTCAGCTTCAGTCCCAGCTTCAGCCCTGACACCGGGAACACCGGTGCAGCAGAGATATGCCACTATCGAAGAGTCGATCCGCGCCAGGGCTTTTCAACTATATGAAGAGCGCGGCAAAATAGACGGCCACGCCGAAGAAGATTGGCTGCAAGCAGAGTGTGAAATCCTCTCTCGCGAATCCGGTAAAGCAGCCGCATAGCAACCTTGTACCGGCGACCTTGTGTTCTCCCCGGACACAAGGTCGCCTCCGTCACCGCGGGTTCAGGCTGCCTTTTCCGCCTCAACATTGATGTTTCGGGCAAGCTCCGTCAGCTTTTCATCGGTTGCCTTTTCCTCATCGAGCGTCTTTTGCAGCAGCCTGGCGATATTATCCAAGCCCAGTAGCTCGGCATAGGTGCGGACGCATCCATATCCCGCCATCTCGTAGTGCTCGACATGCTGGGCAGCTCCAATGAGGCCGGCATCCATGACCTCTGGTTCCGCGCCCTCTTCCATCAGTTCTTTACCGTCAGCAATTACGCCTTCCATGCCTTTGCATTTCTTGCCACGCGGACTTGCATCCAGTTCCGTGAAGATTTTTTCCAGGCGCTCGACGTGGCCTTGTGTTTCCCTTAGGTGTTTCTCAAAGCCCTGTTTCAGGTCTGGCGAAGTCGCCTTCTTTATCATCTTCGGCAGAGCCTTGAGGATCTGGTTCTCAGCTGAATAGAGGTCTTTCAGCTCATCGACCATCAGGTCTCGTAAAGATTGCATTTCCATGGTGTCCCCCATCGTATGAATAATGTAGATAATTTGTGGCTGAGCGCCGCCCACCGGCAGTCCGAGCGTCAGCGGCAGCCCAAGCGCCCTGACCACCGAGTTACGCCTGCTTGCGTTCGCGGTCCTGCTGACCCTGGTTTCCTTGGTTTCCCAGCTGGCCTTCCGGCCCTGGCCTTGGCTGGCCAGTTTGTGAACCTTGTGCCGGCTTCTTGCCGTTTTCCTGATCGCGATTTGGACGGTCTTGCTTAATCTGTTCCATATTCGTCTCCTGTTCCTGCCTTTGCATGATTCGATGAAGAATGAAGCTGCTCTTATGCCTCATTTCGAGCAGCAGCTTACGATTCTTGTCGTGAGACGACCTCTGGGGTGATTCTCCCGAGAGAACAGGAACAATCCTGCTTGCATCCAAGCTGGTGATGGAACATCGTCGACGAAACTGGAAGCGCCTGTTGAAAAAAACGCCGCGCTGTTGCTCCCCGCAGCTGCTGACGCCCTGACCGCCAAGCTGATTGAGCAAGCAGGGTTCCCGGCCTACCAGATCGGTGAGTTTGCCCTGGACGGCCAGCGCTGTGGCTTTCCCGATATGGACGTGAACCGGCTGGGTGAGAAGTCCGCAGTCGTGCGAGAGATCGTACACGCCTGCGACTTGCCGGTTCTGGTGGACTGCGATGACGGATACGGAGACGAAAAGAACGTGACCCACACCATACGAACTTATGACGATCTGGGCGTATCCGCCGTCTTCATGGAGGACCAGCGATCACCCAAAAAGTGCGGGCACATGGGCGGTAAGCACGTCGTCGACGCCAAAGACATGGTGAACAGGCTCAAGGTTGCGCGGGCGGCCCGGCGCGATGCGGCCAAACTCTTCATTCTCGCGCGTACTGACGCACTGGCTGTGAACGGTCTGGATGACGCGCTGCGCCGTTCCGAGATGTATTTGAAAGCTGGCGCTGATGGTGTGTACGTCGAAGGCCCAGAGACAATCCAGCAACTCCGCACGATTGGGCGCGAGTTCAAAGGCCAGCCTCTGGCCACCAGCATCCTTGAGAATGGCGGCAAGACCCCGTGGGTCGCCCCAGATGAGATGCACGCGATGGGCTTCAATATGCTGCTCTATCCGACTACGCTTTTATTTCAGATTACCAGCACACTGCAACGGTCACTGGCGAACCTCAAAGCTGGCAGGCCGATGCCTGAGAAAGAAAGCGTCACCATGCTCCAGTTTGAGAAGCTGGTTGACATCGCGTATTGGAAAGCCATCGAGCAGAAAGCGTTGCCACTGGGCGAACGGGTGCGGCAGACGATCAACAAGATCGTGAAGAAGGCGTCCTGACAGGATGACGAAACTTAGCGACCGAATCGAGAACGTGCTGAACGAAGCGCGGATGTTGCTGCTGGGCGGTCAAGTGCTGCTCGGCTTCAGCTACCGGATATTCTTTGAACCACGCTTTGATCGCATCGCGGACTCTGCCCGACTCTCACAGCTCGGTGGCGTTGGGATCATGACTGCCGGGCTTGGCTTACTGATCTGGCCGGCATCGTTTCATCAGATTGCGGAGCACGGTCGCCAGACACTGGCGGTTGAGAAGTTCACTACTCGCGTTCTTGATTGGGCACTGTTGCCACTGGCTATCGGCCTGGCACTAACGCTTTATCCGGTCGCGTGTGCCTTACACCTGCCGCATGCAGCCTGGATTGGTGCTGCCGGGGGATTCGCAGCTCTGGCGATCTGGTACGGCGGTCTGCTCGTCAGGACAGGCAAGCCTAAGGAGCGGGATAGGAAGTCGGAGCAGCATGAACCAGGCGACGAATCAGACCTGTCCGACCGTATCAAGAAGGTCTTGATCGAGTGCCGCATGGCGCTACCTGGCGCACAGGCATTTCTTGGGTTCCAGTTCGCGATTGTGTTCGCCCAAGGCTTTGATGATCTTCCTCGTTCGTCGCAGTGGATCCACTTTGCCAGCCTTCTTGCCTCCACCATCGCGATCGTTTTGCTAATCGCACCAGCCGCCTATCACCGTCTCGCCGAAGGCGGACAGAACACGGACCATTTCCACAGAATCGCCAGTCGCTTCCTGCTGGCTGCCCTGGTGTTCTTGGCGCCGGGCATGGCGGGGGATTTACTGGTGGTCATGAGAAAGTTTACCAGCCCCCCATGGCCGTACTGGGCTTCCGGGGTTCTACTCATTGCTTTCTACGCATTGTGGTTTGGTCTGAGCCTTTCCCGGCGGGGAAAAGGAGCGCCAAGGGACAAACGCTGAACCGGGTTGGGCTTGCTGCGGTATCTCCCGATGACTCATACAACCTTGCTGCGCCAGAGAGCTTTCCTAACGATAGTCAAGGAGCAGCGATGCCATCTCGTACCGCCGTGAAAACCGTTAAGAAGCCAGGGAAGAAAAGTAAAATAATCTCGTTTCCAAGGGGCAAAGGGTCTCAAGCGGAACCTAAACCGCCATTTCCCGCGCAACATCAGTCTCATCCCGGCAGGGAAAGCAAGATGAAGCCGCGCCCACGCTATGAGGCTCCGCTGTATCGTGGTTCGGGTAAGCTGGAAGACAAGGTAGCGTTGATTACGGGCGGGGATTCAGGCATCGGAAGGGCCGTGGCCGTGTTGTATGCACGAGAAGGCGCTGACGTGGCAATCGTCTTTCTGCCCGAAGAGAAGAGCGACGCGGAGGTTACGTTACAGGCCGTTGCCCAGGAAGGCGGCCACTGCCTGCTGATACCAGGCGATGTGAGCGATCCTGATTTCTGCCGTGATGCTGTAAACAAAACTGTTGCAGAGTTTGGCAAGCTGGATGTGCTGGTCAACAACGCTGCGTTTCAGCAGCATCAGGAATCACTTGCGGCTATAAGCGAAGAACAATGGGAAAAGACCTTCCGCACTAACATCTTCGGTTACTTCCACATGGCAAAGGCAGCATTGCCGCACCTGAAAGCCGGCAGCGCCATCGTTAATACCGGCTCCATTACCGGCCTGCAAGGCAGCAAGCAACTTCTGGATTATGCTTCGACCAAAGGCGCGATTCATGCCTTCACGAAATCCCTGGCACAGAATCTGATTGAAAAAAAGATCCGCGTGAACTGCGTGGCCCCTGGGCCGGTCTGGACACCACTGAATATCGCCGACAAGCCAGCCAAGGAGGCCGCGAAGCATGGCCAGAAAACTCCGCTCGGCCGGCCAGCACAGCCAGAGGAAGTTGCCCCTGCATTTGTATTCTTTGCGGCAGAAGCCGATTCCAGCTATATCACCGGTGAAGTGCTTACTCTGTTAGGCGGTGAGACCAGAGCGGCCTGACTATTTTTTCCTGGGTACCTTCGCGCCCTTCTTCCGCGCCTCCGATAGGCCGATGGCGATGGCCTGTTTGCGGCTCTTTACTTTTCCGCCCTTGCCGCCTTTGCCTGATCTGAGTGTTCCACTCTTCTTCCGGTGCATCGCGCTTTTCACGGCTTTCCCAGCGCCCTTGCTGTACTTCCGTCCGCTGCTCTTCTTTTTCGGCATGATATTCCCCCTACAGACTGACCTCTTTTACGATGCCCGGCGCCCGGGGGCGCGATCCGATGATTTCAGCTCCTTCACGGAAAGAGAGTTTGGAGCATTGAGATTGGCTCCTTCATCCACGCCGACTCCCAGCCGATCTACAAGCTCCCCGCCGAACCATCCGGCGATCATCGCTATCACGACCGCAGCAAATGAAAGCGCTAACGCCAGACTGCTGGGAGATGCTGGCTCAGGCCGGCGCAAGAGCCAGCTGCCCGCGAATAAGAGAACCACCAGCACATTCAAGCCGCCGTGCCACAGTCCGACCGCCTTGGCACGGGTGTTGCTGGGAATCCCGATCCAATCAATCAGCCCAAAAACAGCAGCTAGAAGACCGCCGATGATTCCGGCGGCGATCATGTACCATGCCATGCTGGACCATTTTCCGTCAGATGTACCCATCGTGATGATATCGAAGATGACGGCTGTTGCGAGCAACCCAAGCGGAAACACAATAAGCATGGGATGTACCGGATGTCCTGCAATTTTCATTGGCCCCCCGAAAAGAAATAACCAAGGCTGAACAACTCTCAATGGATAGATGGCTTCCCGATGACTCACGTTGGCCGCAAGCCCAGCGGGCGCGGGAAACCATGAAGTATTGGTGAGGCATCCACATGTAGTAGGAGCACTGTAAATGGGTAAAAATGGCAGGAACGGGCAAGGGAAGTCCCTTGCCGCTCCCACAAATCTGCAACCCTTCGACCAGGACAAAGAGCTATTTACCGTTGTCATTGAGACGCCCAAAGGTAGCCGCAACAAATACGCATTCGACCCGGAGGAAAGAGTTTTCCGGTTGAAGAAAGTTTTGCCTGCCGGGATGGCATTCCCGTATGACTTTGGTTTTGTTCCCCGAACCCTGGCTGATGACGGCGATCCCATTGATGTCCTGGTACTGATGGATGAGCCGGCCTTCCCAGGCTGCGTCCTGCAATGCCGGCCAATCGGCGTAATCGAGGGCGAGCAAGGCGACAAGAAAAACAAAGAGCGCAATGATCGAATTGTCGCGATTCAGGAAGACGCGCACAGCTGGGAGGATGTAAAAAAATTAGACGATCTGGGCGACCAGTTCTGCCGCGAGTTGGAAGAGTTCTTTGTGAATTATCATCAGCTCACGGGAGAGAAGTATCGAGTATTGGGCCTCAAGGGGCCAGGGGCCGTGGGCAAAATGATTAAGGCAGGAGAGAAGTGAAGCGCCGGCCCGCGGAGGAACTGAAAGAAAGTCTCAGTAACCAAAACATCGCTGAATTGCTGGCGACGGCTGCTGAATCGGCAAAACAACCGCTACAGAAAGCCTTGCGCCGGGCATCCCGCAAAGCGTTCCTGTGGCCGGAAGAAGCAACCACCCTGGTCAGTGAAGGGCGCTCATTGGAAGAACTGGCAGGTGTCGGCCCCGCGCTGAGCAAAATCATCGGTCGCTGGATTGACGATCCACCGGCTATTCCCACGCCCCCCGAAATACGCCAGGGGTTCCTTACATTGCCGCAGTCACAATCCATCCTTCAGTCCAATCCGGCCTGGGCACAGCAACTCAAGGGGGACTTGCAGATGCATACGGTATGGAGCGACGGCGGAGACTCTATTGCGGATATGGCGAAGGCCGGAGCCGAACGGGGATATGAGTTCATTGCCATAACAGATCACGCCAAGGGTTTGAAGATCGCTGGTGGAATCAATGAAGAACAGCTGGCTCTTCAAGCCGAGGAAATTTCGCAAGTAAATGATGTGATGGCAGCAGCGGGTCAGCCAATCCGTGTCTTGCGGTCAATTGAGTTGAACCTGAGTCCTAGCGGCAGCGGTGATATGGATGAACGAGCACTGGCCCGGCTCGACCTGGTGCTGGGGTGCTTTCATTCATCCCTGCGAAAAAAGGAGGACCAGACGGAGCGCTATCTGGCCGCACTGCGGAATCCGGTTATGCACATTCTCGGCCATCCGCGTGGACGCATTTACAACTTCCGGCTGGGATTAACGGCGGACTGGCGGCCGGTATTCGACCTGGCTGCAGCGTTAGACAAGGCAGTGGAAATAGATTGCTACCCTGATCGCCAGGATTTGAGCGGTGATCTGGTGAGACTTGCCGCGAAAGCCGGCTGCCGGATTTCCCTCGGCACCGACGCGCATGGCGCATCGCAACTCCGCTTCATTGAACTTGGTCTGGCTTCCGCTCTCCAAGCAGGCATAAAGGCAGATAGGATTTTGAACTTTATGACCGCACAAGAGTTGTTGACGTGGGCAGCGACCGTTAGAGAACGCTCGGTGCAAACCGCTGCATAACCGAGCTATTGAGTCCGTTTCCTGGTGCAAGATTTTTGCTTTGGATCGTTCCGCTCCCCCGGATGAAAAAGACCTGAGCGAGCGACTAACCGGAATGCGGCTCTTTCTTAGATAAGTCGTGGCCGGCGGTTCGGGTTTTCTTTTTCTTGGGAGATGGCTTTTTTAGGCCGAGCGCGATGTCGGCTAATTCCAGGAGCCTGCTGCTGTTCGGGGGACCGCCATGCCGGTTGTCCCAAGCCCGTTCACCAGCCGGACCTTTAAGGCTGTACTTAGGCGCAATCCAAAGGCCGTCCCGAGGTTTTTCTTGTCCACGCTTCTTGGGCATACACTTTGGCCCTGAAACAGAGTACCCTATTGTAATTCCCTGATCCCATTGAGTTCCAGCGGCTTGGAGGAAGGGCTTATGGCGCTGGTGCTGTGTACTGGCGTTGATCCCGTTCTGATGAAGACCCGGCAGTTGATTCTTGAGGCTGCGGGCCACACTGTGATTCCGGCCGTAGACGAGCGCGAGGTCAAAGCGGCTTGCGGCCAGCACAAATTTGATGTCGCTGTAATCGGGCAGAGCATCGCCGCGAAAATGAAAGCCCATGTTCTCGGAATTGTGCAGGAACATTGTCCGGCGGCAAGGGTACTGGAACTGTATGCCGCATATGAGGGCAGGGCGCTGGCTAACGCCGACGCCTGGCTGGAAATGCCAGCGGGAACACCTGATGAACTGGTGAGGGCCGTGAACTCGCTCGTGCCCGACCAAAAGAAGTGAGGCACGAACGCTGAGAGCTTGAATTTAGGAGCAGGAAGCTTGCAACAGGCCGAGCCCGACAATGGGTGTATGCTTGAATCTGGTATTGGTCGCCCGGTTCTGCCCTGCTTGACCTGCTTGCCGCACCACTCGACGCCAAAGCCGAGAAATGGAGTCTCGGATCATGTGGAATCGAGAGCAGCGCCGAATCGTGTGCGTCCTACATTCTCCCTGCCATCAAATCAGCCTGCCACTAGCGCTCCAGTCGGCCCGATATGCGGTCGTGTCTGCCGCAACGGCAGATCAAGCAGTTGCATTCTGCGTCAGCAATAGCGTAGCCGCAATCGTGCTGGATTCGGAGTTTTGCGGCGCGGGCGGGTTGTCGGTAGTGGAGACATTTAAGAGTCTATGCCCGAAAGTTCCAATCCTTCTTTTCGTCAGTGATCGTAGGCGCCGAACAGCTCCAAAGAATGTGGACGCGATTGCGCACACAACCGATGTCATGCTCCTGGAACTAGTTCGGCTATTTGGCCGTTCCACGGGGGCGTACTGAATATCAAAGCAGTTAGTTTTCAGCTAAAACTTCGCAAAAACCATGCTTGAGGGCAAAAGATTTGTAATGTATTTCTGTGTTTGGCTCTTCTTGCCAGGAAATATTTTGGTGTGCTGTGCGAATGTGCGACTGAAGGAACGGGAGAATATGCCATTCTAGATACGGCGACCCCGATCAATCGGCAATTTG
>DASTPO010000317.1:0-8950 GCA_035762225.1 Candidatus Angelobacter sp. | reverse complement strand
ATCACGATCTTTGTGGTCGTAGCCGCGGTCGCGATTGTTTTGCAAATGGCGATCCTGTTCGCCCTGTACAAGGCGATGCGGCAGAGTTCCGCGAAGATGGAGGGCATCGCCGCGCGGCTTGAACAGCAGGCGGGCCCCGTGCTGACCAAGGCGAACGCGATCCTGCAGGATGCCCAGCCCCGGATCGCCACCATCACGGCAAATCTTGAGGCTACTTCAGCCAGCATTCGCACGCATGTCGGGAATATCGGCGAAGCCAGCAGCGAGATTGCCGAACGCGCGCGCATGCAGGCGGCGCGCCTGGATGACCTGATTCTCAACACAGCGCACAAAGTGGAAGCCACTTCAGAGTTGTTGCAGGAAAAAGTGCTCAGCCCCATGCGCCGTGTCCGCGCCGTTGTCTCTGCGCTTAACGCCGGCTTGAGCTTCCTCAAGTCCACGCGTTCACGCAGAACGAATTCTGATGGGGCTGAAGACGAAGAAATGTTTATCTAGCCCAAGTTCAGGAGCAGCGGCGAAGATTCGTGCGCTCGTCCTTTAGGCTTCACCTTCCAAAACTGACGCTCACGTGGCCACCCGGCGGAATTCTTGATCCCGCAGCCGGCGTCTGGTTTTGACCCACGCCGCTGCCGCTGGCTTCCAGCTCAAGCCCCGCCTCCTCGGCTTCTTCCAGCGCCACGCGCAAAGACTTGCCGTGAAAGTCCGGAACAAGTACGCCGCCGGCGACGTCCAGCACCAATGTTCCCTGCGGCTGCCCTGAGGTTTTCAGGCTGGCTTGTTGCACGGTCGCAGGCACGGAATCTGCGGCCCTGGCCTGCGCTGGCATTCCTGCGGCAGGCTTGCTGGTGGCAGCAATTGTCGCTAATTTTGCCGCTGAAGCCTGAGGTTCTGCTGGTGCGGCGGGCGCCGACGAATCTGCCGGCGCCTGTTCGCCGGCAATGTAATCGGGTGCGCCTTCAAAACCTCCTTCTTCACTGGCGTGAGCGCGCAGGTACATGCGTCGGGGGTCTTGAACCTCCACATCGTGCGATACGTTCATGTACGCGAGGACCTGCTGGGCAATGCGCGAGAAAACCGGCGCCGCCGCAACTCCGCCGCCATCGCGAGGATAACCACCGGCAGGAGAATCCAATACGACCAAGACCGTTACCGCCGGATTATTGACCGGCGCAAAACCAGCAAAGGAAGCAATATGCTTCAGGTGAGAATAGTGCCCGCTGGCGTCAATCTTCTGTGCGGTACCCGTCTTGCCGGCGGATGTGTATCCATCCAGAATGGCGCTTTTCCCGGTTCCACGCAGCACTACGCCTTCCAGCATGTGCTTCATCTCGGCCGCGGTCAGCGGAGAAATTACGCGCCTGCCCAGCACAGGTTGAAAAGCGATCAGCTGGGGAGTGCCGCGCGGCGCTGTTGTCCCGGCAACAATCCTGGGCGCAACATAAACACCGTCATTGGCTATGGTTGAAATCATGGACGCTAATTGCACCGGGGACACGCCAATCTCCTGTCCCATGGAGATTGCGCCGATGCTTACTTTTGACCAGCGGCTTACCGGCTTGGTCAGGCCGCGAGTCTCGCCCGGCAATTCAATATGGGTCTGCGCGCCGAAGCCAAAAAGGCGTATGTAACGGTCAAAGCGGTCTTCGCCCATCCGCAAGGCAACCTTGATTGCGCCCACGTCGCTGGACTTCTCAAGAATCTGAGTCACAGTAAGCCCAGCGTAGGGATTGTGGTCGTGGATGCGCAGGCCGTTCAAGACGATTGAGCCCATCTGGCAGTCAATCACCTCGTTCGGATTGGTGATCTTCTCTTCCAGCGCAGCGGCCAGCGTAACAATTTTGAAGGTCGAACCGGGCTCATAAATATCGCTGACCGCGCGGTTTTTGAGCGCCTGCGGATTCGTTTTGTTGAACACATTGGCGTTGAAGGTTGGCCAGTTCGCCAGCGCCAGCACCTCGCCGGTATGCGGGTTCTCGACGATCACCGTCCCGGCTTCGGCATGAGTATCATTGATGGCGCGCGCCAGTTCCCGCTCCGCGATGTACTGGATTTTTTCATCGATGGTGAGCACCACGTTCTCACCGGGCTCGGGATTCTTTTCCACCGCGCCCAGCCAGCGCCGCTTGTTGTCCATGGTGATGAGCATTTTGCCCGGCTTGCCAGTGAGCTGGGTTTGGAATTCGCGCTCAATGCCGCCGAGGCCTTCATCGTCTAAACCCACATAACCCAGCACCTGCGCCGCAAGCTCATTCTTGGGATAAAACCGCTTTGATTCCTTCTGAGGATAGATTCCCTTGAGATTGAGAGCACGGACACGGGCGCTGGTGGCGTTATCGAGCTTGCGCGCCACCCAGGCAAAGGCGCGCGAACCGCGCATGTGGTTCTCAATCTCCGCGGAGTCGGCTTTCAAGACCCTGCCCAGGATCTGCGCCGTTGAATGGATGTCTGGAATTTCAGAGGGGACGGCAAAGATTGAATCGACGCTGACCGTCATGGCCAGCTCATTGCCACGACGATCGTAAATATTGCCGCGAACCGGGGATACGTCAATGCTGCGCTGCTGCTGCTTTGCGGCGCGCTGCGTGTATTCGCCGTAGTCGACCACCTGCAGCCACACCAGCCGGCCACAGATCACGATGAACCAGAATAAAAGAAAGCCTGCCAGTACGAAGAGCCGGGTATTACCGTTGTGATTGGACTGAGCCATTACTCCCTGACAATGTGCGGTCTGGTGGTGGAACTAAATGTCATGCCGCGGTGGAGCTTCCCAGTGTTCTGGACCGACTCGACCTTGTTCCTCTCCACGTGATCAGCAGCGAGCCCGGCTTGCGCGGCGAGCTGCCAACATTAAGCGCTGAGTCCTTTCCACCGAGGAGCGGCTTCCCAGCGGTTTGGAGCGAAGCGACATAAAAAAATGACGGCCCCAGCTTTTTTTCCGGAGTCGCCATCAAGCGCCGGAAATCTTTCCGGGCAAGGTTTACCAACCAAAACTTATTGTGCCGCGATAACCGCCACCGGCGATGCCTGGGCGATGATCGGGGCGCCGACTTCATCCGGATTCAAGCGGATCACCTGTCCCGGTTCGGGGGACTCAAGCCCCATCTGCCGCGCCAGGGCGTCGATCCTTCCCGGATCGCGCAAGGATGCCGATTCCAGCTTGAGGGAGCGGTTCACTTCCACCAGCCGGTCGCGCTCGGCTTTCTGCGCTTCAATGCGGTAGCCATATTCAATGGAGCTGAAATGCTGCCAGGCATAGAACATCACGAGCAGAAAAAGCACGGCGGTGCTGGCGGAGAACATGCGGATCTCCCGCCGCCGCTGGGGGTCGCTGATCTTGACCAGCCGGGAATTGTCGATGGTTTTCTGAAAGTAAAATTCCGGCGTGATGCCGGCGACGCTGCGGCGCACCGCTGCGCGCGAGTCTACCGGCGTGATCATTCCCGTGATGTGCATTGCCGTCGCGGCCATTTACGCTACTCCAACCGTTTGCTGCCGCCAGTCATAGCGCGGCAGGGGATACTGGCGCTCCAGCGCCGAAATCTGGACAGTTTCCTGTTTGCGGGCGTGCTCTTCCGCGCGCACCACGCTGTTGATCAGCTCTTCAATCGTTGTTCCTTGAAACATCGTCATGTCCTCTGCTTTTTCTCGAGGGATCTTTTATTCCGGGGCGGCACCGTTGATGAGGAAGGTGTAGTTCGCCCAAGTTCAAAGGAAGGCAGCACCTCCCCGGAAACCTGTCTGTTTCGCCTGCCTACCACGGACAAGCGAAACCAAAATCTCTTATTTCTTCTCCGCGGACCGCAGCTTCGCGCTGCGCGACCTTGGATTGCGATCGATCTCTTCTTCCGTCGCCGTCAACGGCTTCTTTGTCAAAACCTCAAAGATGCCGGCTTTGGCGCCGTCCCGCAATGCGTCCTTGACGATGCGGTCTTCCAGGGAGTGGAAGCTGATGACTACCAGCCTGCCTCCCCGCTTCAGGACCCGCGGCGCAGCCTGCATCAGCGCCTGAAGGTCTTCCAACTCGCGGTTTACGAAGATTCGGATGCCCTGGAAAGTTTTTGTCGCGGGATGAATCTTTTCATGAGCTCCGTGTTTCATTGACCGGAGCGCAGCCGATATGACTTGTGCCAGATGAGCGGTACTGTTTATCGGCCGCGCCCGGACAATGGCTCTGGCGATTCTCCGCGACCTCCTTTCCTCACCGAATTCGTAAATCACATTTGCGAGGTCTTCTTCGCGCATGCGATTTACCACTTGATCGGCGGTGCGCTCGGCCTGCGTGTCCATTCGCATGTCGAGCGGCCCATCCGCCTGAAAACTGAATCCGCGCGCTGCATCGCCGAACTGCAGCGAACTTACGCCCAGGTCCGCCAGCAGCCCGTCAGCTTGAGCCAAGGGGACATGGCGGGGAATATCGGCGTAAGAGCTGTGCAGCAGCGTGATCTTCGGGTGGCTATCACCTCCGACCCCAGAAAGCCTCTGCCGCGCCAGTTCGATCGCGTTGGTATCTTTATCGAAGCCAATCAAATGACCCTGTGGGCCGAGGCGTTTTGCGATTTCCAAACTGTGCCCGCCCAATCCCAGAGTCGCGTCGATATAGGTGCCGCCGCGCCGGATTGCCAAAAAGTCGATCGCTTCTTTTAAAAGAACTGAAACATGGCCAACTTCCCCACCGCCATGCGCTCCCTGAGGAGCTTTTTCGCTGCCAAACTCGTCCGCCACTAAATGCCCAGTTCGTCGAGAGTCTTCTCATCGTCCTGCGTGAACGGGTTCTCTTCTATGTCCTTCTGGTACGCCTCGATGCTCTGCACCTCGAGGTAGGTCAAATTGCCGACCACGGCCACTTCGCCCTGGATCTTCGCCGTGTCGCGCAGCAACGCCGGTATCAGCACCCGGCCCTGCCCATCGATTTCCACCAACTGGCCGTAATAGTTGGTGCGATTGAGAAACTTTTTCTTGGTCGGATTGAAATTGGAGAGCTTCGCCAGCTTCTCCTCGATCCGCTGCCACTCCTCGAAGGGATACACTTGAGCAACCTTCCCATCGAGCGATGTGATGTAAAATTGCGTGCCGTACTTCTCGTCGATCAGGCGTTTGAATTCCGCGGGGACCTTTAAACGTCCCTTCTCGTCGACCCGAGTTGGATGGTTGCCGCGAAACATTGTGCTTTTTGACTGCAATCCCGGTTACAACCGGTAATAAGGAGGCGAAAACGGTAAGTTCTAGCTTTATTTCTGGCTCGGTCACGGTAATTTGGGGGTTTTTCAGCTTCATTTTCCCTTTGGCCGCTTTTGACCACTTGCCGCTTGCAATGTGCTAGTTCTTACCACTTTCAACCACTTTAGACCACATCCTACGCCTAAACGTTTGCCTGTCAAGGGTTATTTTCAAGGTACATTGTGGAAATATGTTTTCGAAGGACGCCTGGCCGTGGCTTGTGAGTTCCTGAAAGTGAAATACCAGCTGTAGTGTTTACCGCTTTGGTTCCGGGAAATCCGCAGAGAGAAAATAGCGGACTGGCTTAGTGGGAAGGATAGAGCGTGTGTATCTTCGATCGAATTTCACGCGCAAGCTGCTCCAGTTGAACCGAGTCCTTCAGGATTGCCACCAGGTGCGGATCAAAATGTTGCTTGTCGGCGGAGGTCTGAAGTGCGCGAACGGAGACAGAGTGTTCGTTGTCATTTCCCAGATAATCCTCGACAGCACTCTGAAGCTGGGAGGCGGCAGTCTGGGCAGCGCTTACGTTTGCTCTTAACAGCTGCCGGCCATCAAGGCCATTTGCACCAGCCATAGCCGGCGCCCTTGCACGCATACGCCTGGCTTTTGGGACCTTCCATCCAGCCATATTCTCGCGAATCTCATGGGCCAGCTTCTGCATTCGTACGGTTTTGGCCTTGAGGTCATGCGCAGGTGGCGGGGCGGCGTTGCTATCAAGGCTGGTCTGCAAGCTCGAAGCCAATTGCACCAACTCGTCAGTATTTCTGCGAATCACCGCGTAGTGCTGGAGAAAGTTTGCCCGCAGCAGCTCTTTCAGCCGCAGGCGCTCAGAATCCATATCCCAAATTCGTAATTGAAGGTGCTCCAGATCATCAAACGGATGGCGGAGAGCTTCGTCCTGGCGCTCCCGCTGCAGTTCCTGCTCGCGATTGTCGAGCTGCTGGGTCTGTTGCGCCTCGGTATTTCCTGGGGGAACCCGCCCGTTTCCGCTTTGGCAAAACCCACTCAAGCTGCCGGCTAGAGTGATACCCGAGATAAGAGCAATCCGAATTGGCGACCTGAAATTGAAGATGGGTACAGACATCGGCTGACCCTCCTTAAGCTTTCAATCACATTTTCAAAGAGGAAGGGGCCCGCGGCCGGCGCCCGGAACATGTGGCGAACCAGCCTTACGAGAAGATTATCACTGCGGATAATCGATCATCCGAGTTAAGTTTTGTGGGGAAACGATAATTTAGGAAATGAACGAGCGACCATGCGGTTCCGGCTAACGCCTGGGGAAATGCGCTTGTTTGTTACTGGTTTCACGTAAACAGAAACTCTTTGCTGCGCAGTTCCCTCACGGTATCGCGCAGCTTGGCGGCTTTTTCGAACTCAAATTTTTTGGCTGCCTCGCGCATGTCGCTCTCCAGCCCAGCGAGGTAGGCGTCCAGCTCTTCCTGAGACTTGAATTCGGGCAGGCCTTCAGCCTCCTGCGTGATATCCACGTAATCGGATTCGGCGATCCCCGCCAGCGACATGGAAAGCGGGCGAATGATGGATTCCGGCGTAATGCCATGCTCCTGGTTATAGGCCACCTGGATGGCGCGGCGGCGGTCGGTTTCGCCAATCGCGCGGTTCATCGAGTCAGTCATACGGTCGGCGTAAAGAATGGCGCGGCCGTTCAGGTTACGGGCGCAGCGGCCGATGGTCTGAATCAGCGAACCGCTGGAGCGCAGGAGCCCTTCTTTGTCGGCATCGAGGATCGCGACGAGCGAAACCTCCGGCAGGTCGAGGCCTTCGCGCAGCAGGTTGATGCCGATCAGCACGTCATACTCACCCTTGCGCAGGTCGCGCAGCAGCTTGATGCGCTCCAGAGTTTCGATTTCCGAATGCATGTAGCGGCAGCGCACGCCGACCTCGGCGTAATACTCGGCAAGGTCCTCCGACATGCGTTTGGTCAGGGTGGTCACCAAAACGCGCTCGCCCTTGCTGACGCGGTCGCGGATTTCATGCAGCAGGTCGTCAATCTGTCCTTTTACCGGACGCACTTCCGTCGGCGGGTCCACCAGCCCAGTGGGGCGGATAATCTGCTCCACCACCACACCGGAGGACTTGGTGAGCTCATACGGCCCGGGCGTTGCCGAGACATAGATGATCTGGTTGGTGCGCTCTTCAAATTCTTCAAACTTCAGCGGGCGGTTATCCAGCGCGGAGGGCAGCCGGAATCCGTATTGCACCAGGTTTTCCTTGCGCGACCGGTCGCCGTGCCACATGCCGTGCAGCTGAGGGACGGTCTGGTGCGACTCGTCAATGAACATGATGAAGTCCCGGGGGACGTAGTCCAGCAGGGTTGGCGGCGGCTCACCCGGCTTGCGCCCGCTGAAGTGGCGGGAATAATTCTCAATGCCATGGCAATAGCCGACTGACTTCATCATCTCCAGGTCAAAGCGCGTGCGCTGGTGTATGCGCTGCGACTCCACCAGCCGGCCGTCTTTCTCCAGCTCCTTTTCCCACCATGCCAGCTCTTCCAGAATGGTCCCGATGGCCTGGTTCTTGGTGGTGTTCGACATCACGTAGTGGCTCTTGGGGTAGATGGGGAGCCGGGTGTACTTCTGCCTGACCGTGCCAAAGAGCGGGTCGATCTGGGAGAGCGAATCCACCTCGTCGCCAAAGAGCTCAATGCGATATGCGTTGTCGTCGTAGGTGGGAAAGACCTCGATCACGTCACCGCGCACGCGGAAGGTGCCGCGCTTGAAGTCCACGTCATTGCGTTCGTAGAGGATCTCCACCAGCTTGCTGAAGATGTCATTGCGCTTGATCTTCTGCCCTTTTTCCAGGAAGAGCAGCATGCCGTAGTAAGCTTCGGGCGAGCCCAGGCCGTAGATGCAGCTTACGGAAGCGACGATGACGCAGTCGCGCCGTTCAAACAGAGACCGGGTGGCGGAGAGGCGCAGCTTGTCCAGCTCATCATTGATGGTCGCTTCTTTTTCGATATACACGTCGCCGGCGGGAATGTACGCCTCCGGCTGATAGTAGTCGTAATAAGAAACAAAATATTCCACCGCATTCGAGGGGAAAAATTGCTTGAACTCATGATAGAGCTGCGCCGCCAGGGTCTTGTTATGCGCCAACACGAGCGCGGGGCGGTTGAGCTGCTCAATCACCTTGGCCATGGTGTAGGTCTTGCCCGAGCCGGTGACGCCGAGCAACACCTGGTGCTTTTCTCCGGCGTAGATGCCGCGGGTCAGCTCTTCAATGGCATTGGGCTGGTCGCCCTTCGGTTTGTAATCACTAGCTAGACGAAAGTCCATTTGGCCCCATCAAATCCCGTCCGATACCTCTCCAGCTGCAATTTTGACGACAGGAAATCTATTTAGTGTGACATATTTCGCGGGACACACGCAACGGGGCTAGAAACGTCTGACGCCAGGATGGCTGGCTGACCAAGTGAACTATTCAGGATGGGCTTCAGCGTGGAGAACGTTGCAGGCTTTGCATTCGATGGGAACGTCAACGGTCCCGATTTTCCCGCTGCCGGAATCGCGAATCAGCACGCGTACATAGCGCGCTCGCTCATTCTCCGGGTAGAACGCATGGAGAAGCAGACCGTTGCTGCGGGCGGCGTTCATCCTGTCTGAGGTAAAGATTCGTTTCATTGGGTCGATATTCGCGGCAAGCGGCCGATAGCTGGGGGAAAAGACGGCCACCGCGAGATCGAAGCTGATGGCATAGCGCCCATCTACCTGCTCGA
>DASTPO010000316.1:0-20286 GCA_035762225.1 Candidatus Angelobacter sp. | reverse complement strand
ACAGAAGTGCGTCTTTCGGCGGGAGATGAAGGTTATAAACTCGAGCCTGAGGTGTTTGAGCCGGGGGCAAACTTTGTGGTGGCTGCGTTGCGGCATCCGGTGAGCAAGGAAGTTTCCGGCCGTGAGATTGAAATCAAGATTCTGTAATCGGAGAATATGGCAAGCTTGCAACTGAGAAAATTGGCTGGCGCGTCCGGAATAAATCCCAATCCCGGAAGCCAACCAACTCTTGCCAGCCGAATTACTCAATCACGAGCTTTTGCTCGTTGATGGTCCATTCCCGCCATGTCGTGGTGGTCGGCGCCCGGCTTGTCTTTAAGCTGCCTCTCTACTGACCAAATCTCATCCGGCGTCTTTTCCCACGGATACACGTGGACCATCCAGCCGAACAAATGGGGCATAAACGTGCCACCCGCTGCCTCGCATTCCTGTTCGGTTGTGATGGACCCGTTCAAGCCGAATTTAGGATGTTTTCCCGCCATCGCGAATTCGCGTCCTTGCGGTGGCTTGCACATGTTCACATGCTGGTGCCACTGGGCCATGCTCAGCGGAATGCGTTCATTCAACTGCTCCTCGCTGAAACGCACCGGTGCCGTGTACATGGCTCCGATCAGCTTGTAATCGTCCCCGTGCTTTTCGTAGAGAAGAGAGGTTGGCTTGGTGGCGTCAAAGCGAAACGCTTCGCCGATGGCGTTTTGAAAGTTTGTGAAGTGATACATCTTTTGCGGTACGTTGGGCAGAAAAATCTTAAAGCCCTCGGCCAGCGCGACCTGGTAGTCGCGATAGTGTTCCAGGGCCTGGCGGGCCTGGTCGGCCACTTGTTGCGCCTTGATCGCATCACCTTTCTGGGCCTTGCGCAAATCGGTCATGTGCATGTGCGCGCTCATGTGCTCATGCTCTTCATGGTGATGGCCGTGGCTCATGGCTTCAGTGGCGGCATTCAACTCGCCCTGGCCCCCCGGACCCTGCTGCCCCTGATTCTGGCCGGGTTCCTGGGCAAAAAGCAGGCCGCCGAACAGCGCCAACGCCGCTGGCAAAATGAGACTTCTCATTTGCTTGTCCTCTCGCTCTTCCTATAAAGCTATCAAACCCGAAACAAATGCAAAAGTTACCTTCGGGACTGAGAGCAGAACTTGGCCCGGAAAGGCGGGTTACTATGAGCCGGGGAGACAACCATGACACGATTAATCCATCGCAATCTATTGATAGGACTTGCCATGCTGGCGGCTTTGCCGGCTGCGGGTTTTGCCCAACAGGCGCAGGAGAAGGACCAGCCTGCTCAGGCCCAGAGTGACAATCAGAATGATGCCAACAAGCAGGGCCGGCGCGGCGCCATGATGCGCCAGCGGCAGCATATGAACGAGTTGGCCCAGAAGCTGGGACTCACCGACGCGCAGAAACAACAGTTCATGGAAATCAGCCGCGATTCACGCAAGCAAGCCATGGCCATCCGCCAGGACAGCTCCCTCAACGATGACCAGAAAAAAGAGAAGATGCAGGCTGTCCGCAAGCAGCAACACCAGCAGATGTTCAGCGTGCTGACGCCGGAACAAAAGGAAAAGCTCAAGGCCATGCGCAAGAAGCAGCAGGAAGACAAGGACAAGAAGCCCGGCGACCAGGCCTCCGCGAAGAAGAAAGCTGGCAGCACAGCCAACGACGATGACGATCCCTTCGCCGGCATGACCAGTGACGATGATGGGCCGGGCAACGGCGGAATGTAGAACATGCGGAGCCGGCCGCGGCTTTTACGGAGTGTGCACCGCTTCTTCGGGTTCGAAGAGCGGTTTCCATGACTCGTCGAGTGAGACCCACTGGTCAAACTGTTGCCAGCTGGATTTCATCTCCGGCACATGGAGAAGGCCGTGCCCGTCGGCGCAAACCAGCTCCGTCCCCCACCAGCCAAGCAGCAGATAGCCTGGCATGCCAACTGACGCCTCATTGCCCAGGCGGTTCAGGCACAACCTGCAGCGCCGCGACTGATCATGCAGTGACCATGAAAGGGCAATCATCGCCGTCACCAGGAAAAGCCAGGTGGAAACCGGTCCCACCATGGGGTGGATTGAACCCGACAGCATCATGGAAAGCCGGCCGGTGATTTCCAGCGAAGCCACAAAGCAAATGGCAAGCAGCAGAAGGGTTTTCGCGGTAAAGAATCCCCACCAGCGCAAGGTGTGGCGCAGACTGAGTTTCAGCTTTCGTGTCTTGGCGCCGCCCAGTCGGCTGCCCAGCGCAATTCCGCCCAGCAAGGTGAGTACCGTGAAAAACAGATAAAGCTTTGCGCCCTGGTGTGCTGTCGCCACAAAGGCTTCCATATGAGCATGGGCATTTTCAAAAGTTGAAGCATTTTTTTGCACGAATTGCCCGAACTCGTCGGCGGCCTGAGACAGCGTGGTGTGGGGCGTCATGCGCACAATCGCCCCGGTACGATCGGGAAAGTTATACAGCGCTGCTTCCGGCTGCGGCACCAGCCACACGGAAACCTCAGGATAGATAAAAGCAAAATTTTCCGGCAGCACCCCAATCACGATCCTGTCGCGCTGGTCCACGGAGATAGTCTTGCCGATGATGTTGCGGTCCCTCTGGAATTCATCGCTCCACAAGCGATCCGTGATCACAACACACTGCGGGCACGTGGATGGATCATCCGGCAGGAAAGTCCGGCCCAATTCCGCCCGGGTGCCCAGCACATCAAAGAAATTTGGCGAGACGCGCGCGCTGACGTCGCGAACCCCGTGATTCAGCATGGCTGGACGCCACGAGTAACCGGCAACGGCCGAGGCGGTCTTGCTTTGCTGCCACCAGTTTCGCGTAGACTCAAAAAGGCTTTGCTCCATGTACTGCGCCAGTCCGCCGCGCAAAGAAAAGTATGCCAGGCGATCTGGCTGCGTGTAAGGCAACGGCTTGAATGCGGAACGAAGCGTGGGCGCCAATCCTGTTGCCAGCACCAGAAACAAGAGGGCCGAGCCGATCACGGTGAGACAGAAGCGCGCACGGCGCGGCACTTCCTCAAAGGCGCGCAACGCTTTTTTCTGGTCGAAGCGATGCCACGCGGCGTCAGGAAATGCGCCCCAGCAGTGCCGAAACAGTTCCATCACGGCGTGGGATGTCAGGCGATTGGATTCGGCGAGGAAGTGGAGCCAGTGCCAGATCTCTCCGTACCACTCCTTGTACCAGTTGGCGCGGGCCGGCCGCGGCACCAGCAGGCTGGCAGTCCGCAACAGCAGCATGCACTGCCACATCATTAAGCGAATTTGAGGATGAGCTTGCACAACCGTCCCTTTATCGCCGCGATGCCTTCTCCTGCGGAGCCAGCTTGGCCAGCAACGGGTAGCGTTCCATCGCGCCGGCTAGCGCTTCGCGTCCCTGGCGGGTGAGCTTGTAATAACGGCGTGGCGGCCGGTCCTGCCGGACTGCCGCTTTCCGGTCCTCCCAGTCGCCGCGAACGAAGGAATCTTTTTCCAGCCGGCGCAGCGCCGGATAAATGGTCCCACTCGGCAAGCCGGTGACTTCCATGATGTCAAAACCGTAAACATATCCCGAGCTGATGGTCTGCAGGATCAGTCCTGAAGTGTGCGAGATTCTGAAGGCGGCTTCCATGTTGGACAGTGGCACCCTATGTAGTATTCTTTATATGTAGCATTCTTCTTTGAACGCTGATCTATGGCGATTTTACCGGATTTGCCGCGCCCCGCAGCAGCATAATTTTTCTTAAAATTGCGGAACCCGGCAGCGATGGGCGGTGTCTGAGAGAAGATTGGCGCCTGCGAGGCAACCGATGCTTGAAGCCCGGGGACTTACCAAGTGTTACGCCAGCATTCCGGCTGTGAACAACGTCAGTTTCTCCATCCGCCCAGGTGAAATACTGGGCTACCTTGGTCCCAACGGCTCAGGGAAAAGCACTACCGTGAAGATGATTACCGGCCTGATGGAGCCGACCAGCGGTGAAGTGCTTTTCCAGGGCAGGAACATCAAGCATGACCTGCCCGCGTTCAAGAAGCTGCTGGGTTACGTGCCGGAAGAGGCGCTGTTGTATCCCTATCTCACGGGGTGGGAGTACCTGGAATTTGTGGGCATCCTGCGGGGCATGGAGCAGGCCGCGCTGCGCAAGAAAGCTGACGCGCTGCTGGAACTGTTCCTGCTCTTTCCCTCTCGCCACGCCTCCATCGCGTCTTACTCCAAAGGCATGCGGCAGCGGATCTTGTTGATTGCGGCCCTCATGCATGATCCTGAGGTGCTGGTGTTTGATGAGCCGCTCTCAGGTCTCGACGTCAGCTCGGCCATGATTTTTCGCCAGCTGGTGAAATCACTGGGCGAACGCGGCAAGGTCATCTTCTATTGTTCCCACGTCCTCGAGGTGGTGGAGAAACTTTGCTCCCATCTGGTCATCCTGCATAAAGGCAATCTGGTGGCGCATGGATCGGTGAACGAGGTGCGCAGCCTGACCGGCCTGGCCACCCTGGAAGATTCGTTCTCACACCTGGTAAAGGAACAGGATGCAGAGCAGATCGCCCACGATATTGTGGACGTAATGGGAAAGCCATGATTGCCGCGCTCCGCCAGGCAGTCCGTATGCGCCGCGACTGGCTCCTGCGGCGGCCCTTCTGGAGGCTGGTGGCGCATTTCGGCTTTCGCCTGTTTTCTTCCGTAGGCGATTCCGGCGAAGACGGTCTGGGTCTGAGCATCGGAGCCATTCTGGCACTGCTGGCGGCGCCCGGTGGATTTGTTGCCATTCTGATACTCGATAAATATTCTTCACTGCTCAATTTCTTCCGCGGCACCCGATCCTTTGACCCTTACACTTCGTCTCTGCCGGACCAGTATTTCTTTCTTGCTTTTTCCATGGCCGTTACCGGAATAGTAACCGTGCTCAAATGGGACAACATTTTTCCCGACCGGCGCGACTATATGAACCTTGCCCCGCTTCCCATAGCCACGCGGCAGATCTTTCTCGCCAACATTATCGCCATTACGCTGGTTGCGTTGATCTTTGCCGTGGATGTGAACGCGGCGTCTTCCCTTGTCTTTCCCATGGACGTCACGATGGAGCAACCGAGGTTCATATTTTTCCTGCAATTTGCCGGCGCTCATTTTGTCGGGGTGGTGCTCAGCAGCCTGTTTGCCTTCTTTGCCCTGTTTGCGGTGATAGGAACCCTGATGGCGGTGCTGCCGGATGCTGTGTTTCGCCGGATATCGCTACCGGTTCGGGTGTTGATCGTAATCCTGCTGTTGAGCTTGCTGGGTACGATCGTCGCCGTTCCTGACTACCTGCGCTCCATCGCGTCGCACCCGCATTCATTGATGCGCTGGCTTCCTCCTTTATGGTTTCTTGGCGTGGTACGGGTAATTCTGGGCAAGGCCGGCCCTGAACTGGTGCACCTCGGAAGCATAGGCCTGCGCGCGATGGCTGGAGTGCTCCTGCTGGCGCCGCTTGCATATGCCGTTAGCTATTATCGCTATTTCATCCGGATTCCAGAGACGCTGGATACCACGCTGCGCACCCGGGCGCCCAGAAAAGTTCTACCCATCGGGTCGATTGACCGGATGGTCTTGCGCTCATCCTTCGAGCGAGCCACTTATCGCTTTACCTTGAAGACTCTGCTGCGCAATCAACGCCATTCATTGCTGCTCGGCGCGTTCGCCGGTCTGGGACTGGTCATTGCCATGCAAACCGTGGCTTCGGCGGACGGCGTCACCGTCGGCGGGCCGCCCGCAACCGAGATTCTTTCAGCGCCGTTCATTCTGGCCTACTTTCTGCTTTCAGGGTTGCGGTTCGTCTTCGATCTGCCCGCGGAGCTGCGCGCCAACTGGGTTTGCCAGGTGATTCTTGACCACGACAAGCGTGAATCCATTGCTTTGGCGCGCAAAGTAATGTTCACATTTGTCTTGCCCTGGTTGTTGCTGGCGGGCTTTCCTCTGTCCGTGTTCTTCTGGGGTTGGGCGCTGGGCGGCGGGCACATCGCCGTGGTGACAGGATCATGCTATTTCCTGACTGAGGTGCTGCTCCGCCGTTTCCGCAAGATTCCTTTTACCTGCTCGTACCTGGCATGGAAGCAAAATGCCACCGTGATGATCCTGCTTTATATTTTCGGTTTCTGGGGTTTTTGCGTGCTTCTGCCTCAGATGGAAAATGCGCTGGCCCGGCGAAGCCCGCTGTATCTCTGGATTGTGGCCGCGCTTGCCCTTCCCGCAACTCTGGTTTTGCGCAAGCTGCGCAACGACGAAGATGAAGAGCAGTTCCTGGTATTCGAAGAAGTTACTGCTCCACCTTTTGAAGTGCTCAACATCTCCGGCCGTTAAATCTAATCCGCACCGGCAGTTCCAGGAAACGAATCAGTGTTCCCGCGATCTCCCAAAGAATGCCAGTGTTCCTGGTCAGCTCCGGATTCACGCAGAGGCGATATTATTTGAAACGTGAAAAGAAATTTTGTCACTAATCAAGGACGTGATGCGTCTAAGCTTCATGCCGCTGAAGAGAACGCGAGGCAAGTTGCAAAACTCTTAAAAACCGCGGGCCAGATTTTCACGTACGTGAGATGAAGAGATGAAGGAGTTGGTGGATGTTTCGCAGTAATGACAGCCGGCACGCCAGCGAACGAGCAAGTGAATACGCTACCTGCGAGAATTTTCAGCAGATTTTCGATGAAGACATGGCGGCTTTGCACCAGCTTGCGTATCTGCTGACCGCCGATACAGCCCTGGCGGAACAATGTTTTCTCGCGGCTCTCGACGACAGCATTCACGGAAATCCGGTTTTCAAGCAATGGGCGCGGGCATGGAGCAAGCGCGCGATCATCCAGAACGCAATCAAAACTGTTGCGCCCGCGCCGGGGAATGAAGATTCGCGGAACATCTCAGATGGCGGTTTGCGCAAAAAAGACCCAGGCAAAAATTCTCTTGCCGGCGCTGTAATAGCGTGGCCCGCTTTTGACCGCTTCGTTTTTGTGATGTCAGTGCTGGAAGGGTATTCCTTGCGCGAATGTTCAACCCTGTTGAGCTGCAAGGTGCAGGATGTGATCGAATCAAAGTCCGCGGTGCTGCAACGCCTGGCCGATGAACCGGCGGGGGTCGCAGCCGCTTCCGCGCTTGCCGGCATCCCCTGGGATACGCTGCGAACGCGGGCCCAGGTAGCCTGAAGGCAGACACCCACAGCAAGCGACGGGACCCAGCCTCTTCCTTAAACCATCGAAAGCAGAATGTAACCTGCGGCCGACCATGCTGCAAAAACCGCGGCAGTCAAAACCATGCGAAACGAAAAGCTATCAAGAAGGCGATTATTTTTGCCGTCAAACATATAAATCTCCCGGTTCCAAATTGGTTCTAAATTCTGGCGTTGAAGCCAGTTACCTGTGCTTGGTAAGGCATGCGCGGTGCCAAAGCTCGCGCCAAACGCAACTCATTGAAATCATGTGCCATTCCCCCGGCGGCCCGAACCGCGCGATTACCGCGTGTGTCCGCTTCCGGCATGCAACTGTTCGCGAACGAACAGCGTGCCGCCGCGTTGCCCCGGGATGAGATTCCTTGCTGACTTCTTCATCGTCAGCGCGTCTAAAGAGTGCGCATTCCTTTGTGTTTACGGCCCTTCTCCCGGCGGTTCGTCTGTCGGTTAGAATCAGGAGTGGCCTTCAGTTCCCGTCAGTCGAGCAAGGCGCCCGGCCCGCCGGCGCTTCAGTTTTTCCTGGATCTATCCAAGTTTCGCAAAGACCCGCTGGGCGGGTTCTTTCAAGCTGCATTGACGCACGGTGATGTGGTGCGCTATCGCGGTCTGTGGGTCTCGCATCAGTTGAGCCATCCCGACCACATTCAACAGGTGCTGCAATCGAACGTAGCCAACTATCGCAAGGGTCGTGGCTACAAGATTCTCAAACTCTCACTGGGGGAAGGCCTGCTCACCAGCGAAGGCGCGTTGTGGCAACGTCAGCGCAAGATGACGCAGCCGGCATTTCAGGGCCAGCAGGTGGCGTCCTTTGTTGGAGCCATGGCCGACAATGCCATGGCCATGCTGCGCCGGTGGGAAAACCACGCCGCGCAAAATGAAACGTTTGATGTTGTGCCGGACTTCATGCGGCTCACGCTGAACATTGCCGCGCAGGTCCTCTTTACCACCAACCTGGAAGCGGATGCGGAGTCGATTCGGCGCACTCTGGACATTGGCCGCGATTACTCCGTGAGGCGCGCGTGGTCGATCCTGCCGCCGCCGCTGAGCCTGCCGACGCGGCGCAACCGCGAATACCGCGCCGCGCTCGCCGACTTCCACGGAATCATCGACCGCTTCATTGCCCAGCGGCGCAACGTTTCCGGACGCATCGGCGATTTGCTTACCATGCTGATGGAGGCCCGCGATGATAGCGGCGCCGCCATGTCCGACCAGCAACTGCGCGACGAGGTCATCACGCTTCTGACCGCCGGACACGAAACCACCACGCTGGCGCTGGCATGGACCTGTTTTCTGATCGGCACACGCCCGGAGGTGATGGAGCGCATGGCAGCCGAGACAGCTTTCCTGAACGGGCGCGTTCCGCTCTATGAAGACCTGATGAAGCTGCGCTACTCGCGCATGGTAGTGGAGGAGAGCATGCGCCTCTATCCGCCGGTCTGGACCATGTCGCGCACGGCGGTTAATGAGGATGAGATCGGCGGCTATTATGTTCCGCCGGGATCGGAGATATTGATCTTCCCTTACATCACGCAGCGCCATCCCAAATGGTGGTCTGATGCTGACACGTTTCGTCCGGAGCGTTTTGCGCCGGAGAATTCCGCGGCCCGGCCACGCTACGCCTATTTGCCTTTTGGCGCTGGTCCGCGAACGTGCATCGGCCTGAACTTTGCCATGACAGAGATTCTTACCGTGCTGGCGCTGCTGGTACAGCGCTTCCGGCTGACGCTGGCGATTGATCCGGCACAGGTGCGCCCCGAACCTTCCGTCACCCTACAACCACGGCCGGGAGTTCCGGTTCAGCTGAAGCAAATTTGAGAAATGGGCGATCGCGACAGGTTCAGTATCAGTTACTAGCTGAGCTTCTCTGCGCGGGGTGGATTTCCTACTACTCTCGTTGATTCGGGGTATACTCCATACAAGGTTTTGAATTTGTGACTGGCTGTGGTCCCTGCCAGTGCTCGCGCCGCTTCTAAGAACGCCGAAACCAGTTCCCATTGGAGAGTTGTGAGCGCGTGCACGTAAATACTGAATTCGCCACCGAGATCGACCTTCTGGACCACCTCATGGACAAGGGAATCGTAATCGAGGTATGGGACCGCCTTGGGCTTGCAGCCATTGATATGGCGGACATGCGTGTGACGATTTCCGTGCTGCAACTGTATGCCCGGGGAAAGAACCCGCCGTTTCGGCAAGGACACTTCTGGAAGGTTGAGCCGTCGTAAGGCCCGCCGTGGTTCGCGATTTCCTGTTGAAAAGCCTTTAGGGTTCTATGTAAATCCGATGAACCCTTTCGCCCAGGCGAGTGAGCAACTCATACGGCATGGTGCCTGCTTTTTCTGCCACCAGTTCCGGCCGCAGCGTATGGCCGCTGTGTGTGCCATAGAGAAGCACTTCGGCGCCGATGTTGACGCCGGGAGCGTCAGTCAGGTCCACCTGCATCTGGTCCATGCTGATGCGCCCCACAATCGGCGCCGTCTGGCCTTCAACCAGAACCTGCCCTACGCCGGAGAGACGCCAGGGAAGGCCATCATCATAACCAAAGGGAACAATCCCGACCCGGGTTTTGCGCTTCGCGGTGAAGGTCCGGTTGTAGCCAAGAGTATCTCCCGGCTCAAATTCCTGAATGCTGGTGATGCGGCTGGTGACGCCCACGGCAAGCTCCAGTTCAAGAGCGCGCCGCGTTGCCTCTGACGGTTGAACTCCGTAGAGTCCCAGTCCGATGCGCACCATGTTGTAGTGCGCTTCAGGAAAGCGGATGGCCGCAGCGGTGTTGGCGGCGTGAATGTTCAGCGAATCAAATCCGTCGGCGCGGAGCGCAGAGATGACTTCATTGAACGTAGCGATTTGACGGCGGGTGAAATCGTCAGAGCCAGGATCTTCGGCCGAAGCAAAATGCGTACAAATGCCGGTAAGGCGCATCACGCCGCTACTGCGGATTCGCTGCGCCAGTTTTAGAGCGATCTTCGGCGCGACGCCAAGCCGGTGCATGCCCGTATCGACCTTCAGATGGACGTCGAGCACCCGAGCGCTGCCGGCCAGCGACGCTGCGAATGCCTCCACCAGCTCGGCAGAGTAGATGACCGGCGTGAGTCGATAGCGCAGTAGGTTGTCAACGTCCTCGCGCTCTGATAGGAAGACGAAGATATCCTGGTCCGCGCCGGTCTTGCGCACCGCTACGCCTTCATTGGCGGAAGAGACACCGATGTGATGAATCCCCAGGCGTGACATCCATGAACCGAGCTGAACCAGGTCAGTGCCGTACGCCATGGCCTTGAGCATGGCGAGAATGTGGACCGAGCCGCCGCAGTGCCGCCGAAGACGCGCAATGTTGCCTTCAATGGCGGCAAGGTTGACCCACTGGCAGCGTTGCGCGATGGCGCCGGAAAGATCGCGAACCGCTTTTACCATGCCTGCATTCCTCGGCCCTTTGAAGAGCACGGTATCGCCGGGACGCAGCAACGGCAGCAGGCGGTCTTTGAGTTCGTCCGCGCTGCTGACGTGCTCCACCATGCCCTGGGGCCGCGCCGACCTGAATCCGGCAGCGGTGGTTTCGAGTTCGCCATTGCCGACGAGAAAGAGATGGCTGAAGCCGCATTCGGCAGCCTGTGCGCCCACCTGTGCGTGCTCTCGGCTGGAGTTCGCTCCAAGCTCCCGCATTCCGGCAAAGGCAAACATCTTTCGGCCGCTCGGCGAGGCTCCCATGGTGGCCGATCGCAGAGCCGCGTGAACTGAGATTGGATCAGAGCTGTAACCGTCGTTAATAATGCGGATGCCTTGCGGTGAAGACCAGAGTTCCATGCGCGTTGACGATGGAGAGTAGCCATCGAGGGCCGAGGCGATCTCATCCAGTCCGGCACCAAGCACGTGCGCGGCCGCCGCGGCAAAGTGCAGATCGCTAATGGTCTCCGGCGAGCGCGTCTTAACGCGAACGCTGCGGGAACCCTGCCCGGGAACGTCCAATTCCAGAAGCTGGCCATCGTCGCTGAGCGACCCCGGATTGAGTGACAACAACGGGCTCTTCTCGGTCAGCCGGTAAATCGGGCACGAGATGGACTGCACGAAGGAATCGAGAATTGGCTCTTTGCCCGGAAGCAATAGCCAGCCGTCCTTGGGAATGCGCGCGAAGAGTTTCATCTTTTCCTTCGCGATGGCTTCGCGGCTTCCAAAGGCGGAAAAATGTGCCAGGCCTATGTTGGTAAGGATTCCGCAGTCGGGTCGCGCAATCTCCTCGAGCGACGTCATCTCGCCGGGCGCTGAAATGCCGACCTCCAGAATGGCGAGCGGCTCGGCGCGTTCGGCGGAGAGCACAGCCAGCGGCAATCCCAACTGGCTGTTGTAACTCCCGGGCGAGGCCAGAAGGCGGTGGCCGGCGAGCAGGGCTTTCAACGCGTCTTTAACAATGGTTTTACCGTTGCTCCCGGTGATGGCCAGCACACGCTGAAAATATTCGCGCCGTTGCCAGCGTGCCAGCGCCTGCAGGCCGAGCAGAGGATTACCTGCCAGGATCAGCGGCCATGCAGGATCCGCAGCCATAGCGGTGAGTCGATCCCGCGAGACGAGCGCGGCGGAAGCGCCATTGCGGAAGGCGTCAGCAAGAAAGCGATGGCCGTCTGTCTGCTGGCCCGGCAATGCGATGAAGAGCGCGCCCGGAGAGGCGCCACGGGAATCGGTGCAGACGCGGTCGATGACCGGCGATGAAGACGGACCACGTAACTCGCCACCGATTTCATGGGCAATGCGGTCAAGTTTGGTCGGGATCAAGTATTCGCGCTCCGGTAAGCACAAGTGTACGGGATTTTATTCGCGCCTTGCAGGGCGCCAAGCGGAAAAGTACATCTCATCATTTAAAATCAAAGAACGATCATTTTTAAACCTGAATGACCAGCTTGTATCAAAAATGGATGTATGCGTGGGAGACGCGTCTGACCACGCGCGACAATAACCGCGTGGTGCGCCCCCTGGAGTGGGGGATGGAGTGGGCCCGCCGCTGGCCGTTGGTGAACGGCAACTTTCCCGCGTCCGAAGACCATTTTGAAACATATCTTCACCAGCTGAACGACCACATTGTGGCCAACAGCGACGAGTTTTTTGCCTATAAGACGCCTGAGGATTTCCGGCTGGAGAAGCGCAAGATCGAGCTCTTTCCCACCGGCAGCAACGCCGCCGACAAAGTCCCCAAAGGCGAAGGACAGTTTCTGCGCTTTACTTCGCCGGCGCGGACCCCGTATCCGGAAAATGACCTGGTCAACGCGCGGTGGTATCCGGCGGATCGGAAGCGCGCCGTGATCCTGCTGCCGCACTGGAATGCCAACGGCATCGCGTACAACGCATTGGGGCCAATGCTGAACCGCTTTGGCATTTCCATGCTGCGGCTGAGCAAGCCGTATCATGACATTCGCCGGCCCACGGAAACCGCGCGCTCTGACTATGCCATGTCGCCGAATATCTGCCGCACGCTCGACGCCGCGCGGCAAGCCGTGCTGGATATCCGGTCTTGCATCGACTGGCTGGAGTCGCAGGGAAAAGAACGTGTTGGCATTATTGGCACCAGCCTGGGATCGTGCTACGCGTTTCTGGCCGCGGCGCATGATCCGCGCCTGAAAGTAAATGTCTTTAACCATGCTTCCACGTATATGGCCGACGTGGTGTGGACCGGCCAATCGACGCGTCATGTACGGGAGGGGCTGGAGCGCGACGGCATTACTCTGGAGAGCCTGCGGCAGTCATGGTTGAGTGTGAGCCCGATGGCCTACTTTGACAAGTTTGCCCGCTATTCCAAGAAGGTCTTGATGATCTACGCGAAATACGACCTGACCTTTCTGCCTGAGCTTTCACGCGAGGCGGTCGCCGGCTTTCGCAAATACGGCGCCGATCTGAAGACAGTGGTCCTGCCGTGCGGGCACTACACCACGGGCGAAACCCCGTTCAAGTACATGGACGCGTATCACATGATCCGGTTCCTGGTGAAGAACCTCTAACGACCGTTGCTCAACGGCTGGAACCTTCAATTGAAGCTGGGACGATGAAAATAACGCCAGAGCTGCTTTCTCATCAAACCTTCAGGCAAAACAGATCCTCCAATAGGCAGATGTCTATAGGAGCTGATGATGAAGGTGCTTTCCATTCTGGGAGCAGTAGGTATCGGTGTATTTTCAGGCGCATGGATTTTCGCAGCGCGCCAGCGGCGTGGGCAGAGACGCGGATCGCTGGTCAACATTAATCAGGCGAGCCAGGACGAATTGATGCGGTCACTGGGAATCGACGCGGCCATGGCGGAGCGCATCGTGGAGCAGAGGCCTTATCCCAGCAAGATTGATCTGCTGGGGCGAATGGTAATCCCAGGCGAGGTTTATAACACCATCAAGAACCGAATCAGCTATAAGGCGTCCTGACGGAGGTTCCGCTGACGGTTGTGCAGAGCTATTTGTTCTTCCAGATTGGCTTGCGTTTTTCAATCACCGCACGCAGGCCTTCCTGCACGTCTTCCAGGTTCATCAGTTCGTTCAGGTAGAGGTCCTGGGAGGTCTTCATGGCTTCCTTGAGCGGGCGGCCAATGGAGCTGCTGATCACACGCTTGGTGACTTCCAGCACAGGGCCGCTGAATTCAGAGATGCGGGCTATCAGAGTGTCAACGTGTTTCTGCAACTCGGCTTCCGGCACAACCTTGTTGACGAAGCCAAAATTCAGTGCCTCTTCCGCGGACAACGCCTCACCCGTAAGGATCAGCTCGTAAGTCTTTTTGGTGCCAATGAGCTGAGGCAACATCACGGCGGCAAATGGCGGAAAGACGCCGAGCTTTACCTCGGGCTGGGCGAACTTTGCTTTGGGAGTGGCCAGGACCACGTCGGCAAATCCCACCAGCTCTGAGCCTGCGCCGATTGCCGGGCCATTGACCACAACAACTACAGGCTTGGAGATGTCCACCATGGCCTGGAACACCCGGGTAAACGCGTCCAGGGTTTGAAAGACGCGATCCGGGCGGGAATCTTCCAGAGAAATGCCCGCGGAAAACGCCTGCTGCGCGGACTGGAGCAGAATGGCTTTGACGTCAGCCCGGCCGTTCAGGCTCTCAATGGCTTCCGCCATCTCTTTCATCATCGGCACCGTCAGGACGTTATGCGGAGCATGGTTCAGCGTGAGGCGGGCAATGGAGTCAATGACTCCAAACTGAATATATTTGTAGTTGGGCGCCGGACCTCTGCTGTCGCCGGTCAGGTCCGTTTCCGTCTCATGCGCGGGCCGAGTGGCCATAATCACCTCAATCAAAATCCCTGGGGACGAGCGTGATTATGCGATGAAAAGCGGTGGCAGCACAAGCCGCCATTCGCCTTAAGCGCAATCGCAAGTTCATATTACGCGCAGAAAGCCAATTCTCCCGAAAGGTGCTGTACTTCCGGATTGCGCGCGGGAAGTTGACAGCGGACGATTGGCGGAGCTACTTTTCTAACGCCGTTGGAAGTTGAAAAAGGAAGGAAAAAGCAGCTTATGAAAACTTTCTCAAAACTGTTTGCTCTGACTCTTATCCTGGGCTTACTCAGCGCGCCGATCGGCGCGGTAGTCAACCATGCCGACGATGATGATCAACCACATATGCAAGCGGCCCTGGAGGCTTTACAGCAGGCCAAGCACCACCTGGAAGAAGCCAAGCACGACAAGGGCGGACATCGCGTTGCGGCAATCAAGTCAATTGACGCGGCCATCAAACATGTGAAAGAAGGAATGGAATCCGGAGAGAAGCACGAGGACCACGACAAGAAATAGGCATCCCGCTCAACGAGGAGGCAAAACGGCCGGCATTGCGCCGGCTTTGCCTTTTTGCGGCGACTGAACGCGGGGCTCTTCAGTAAAATGAAGCCATGAAAATCGCCCTGGGCGCCGATCACGCCGGTTATGAATTGAAAGACCAAATCAAACAACATCTGCAGAGCAAGGGTATTGAGGTCCAGGACGAAGGGACGTCATCGCCTGAATCAGTGGATTACCCAGACTTTGCCGCCAAGGTGGCGCTCGACGTTCAGAGACGGCGCGCCGAGCTCGGCATACTGGTGTGCGGTAGCGGGATCGGCATGGCGATTGCAGCTAATAAGGTTGCAGGCATTCGCGCCGCCAATGTAAGCAGCGAATACGAAGCTCAAATGAGCCGCGAGCACAATAACGCCAACGTGCTGGCCCTGGGAGCGCGCATCGTCAAGCCGGAAGTTGCTCTGGGCATCGTGGACAAGTGGCTGGCCACCGGGTTTGCCGGCGGAAGGCATGAGCGCCGGGTGGAGAAAATTACAGACATCGAGAAACAGCAGGATGCCTCTGCCGCGGTGGGAACCCAGCGGCCGTAGAGGCGAGCTCATGCACCATTCCTGGAGCAAAGGCGAATACGAGGTCAGCACCGATCCCGGGCGCGTCGATGCAACGGTAGTCCACGAGTTTCTGACAAACTCTTATTGGGCGAGAGGGATATCCTTAGAGACGGTGCGGCAGTCGATTGAGAATTCTCTCTGTTTTGGGGTCTACGGTCACGGCCGCCAGGTTGGTTTTGCGCGCGTGATCTCCGACCGGGCGACTTTTGCCTATCTCGCCGACGTCTTTATATTGCCGGAATATCGCCGCCGCGGTCTCTCCAAGTGGCTGATGGAATGCATTATGGGCCATCCTGACCTGCAAGGCCTGCGGCGCTGGATGCTGGCCACCCAGGATGCTCACGGTCTTTACCGGCAGTTCGGCTTCACCTCCCTGAATAGTCCTGATCGCTGGATGGAAATTCATCGGCAGAATCTGTATGCAAAAAACGGAAGCGAGGGCGTTCCAAACGGTTAGGAGGAACTCTGATGATCAGGAAAATGCCGGATTGTGCGGAAACAGCAAAGTTCTTAGCCCCTTTATTCTTCGCCCTTCTCATGGCGGGATGCGGAGGATCGAGCACCGCGGCCTGCAAATTGACAGCCATCAATGTTTTTCCGAACACGGCAACCGCAAGCCACACCGCTGTCGCGCCGGGCAACACGCAACTCTTTTCCGCCTTCGTGGGAGCAGCCAGCGGCAACTGTGCCGTACAGCAAAGCAATCTAACCAACGCAACCTGGACTGTATCTGACACCACGAACGCCAGCATCAGCAACGTCCACGATGCAACGTACGGAAACGCCACATGCAAAGGAGCCACCAGCACAACGGTTACTGCCACCGTGCCCGCGGGCGACGGGACCACGGTCAGCGGCACGGCTTCGTTGACGTGTAATTAGTCTTCCATCCCTGAAAGCGGCGCATGCCCGCGACATGGCGGCCCTGGAGCTAGTAAGATTCTTGTATGAAGAATTCTTCCATGTCCCGCTCGCTTGCCGACTTTGATCCAGAAATCGCCCAGGCTATTGCCAATGAAACCCGCCGGCAACATGAAGGCCTGGAACTGATTGCTTCGGAAAATTTTGTCAGCATGGCGATCCTGGAAGCCGCCGGATCTGTGTTTACCAACAAATATGCCGAGGGGTACCCGGGAAAGCGGTATTACGGCGGATGCGAATTTACAGATGTGGTGGAGAACCTGGCGCGCGACCGGGCAAAGCAGCTTTTCGGCGCGGAACATGCCAACGTCCAGCCGCATTCAGGATCACAGGCCAACATGGCGGCTTATATGTCTCTGCTGCAGCCGGGCGATCCGGTGATGGGCCTGAACCTGGCGCACGGAGGCCATCTCACGCATGGGCATCCTCTGAATTTTTCCGGAAAGATGTACAAGATCATTCCCTACGGCGTGCGCAAAGATACCGAGTTGATCGACTATGACGAGATGGAGCAGATTGCTGTGCGCGAGCGCCCGAAGATGATCATCGGCGGCGGCAGCGCCTACTCGCGTATCTTTGATTTTGCCCGCATGCGCCAGATCGCGGACAAAGTAGGCGCCAGGCTGATGGTGGATATGGCGCACTTTGCCGGGCTGGTAGCCGGCGGCGCGCATCCTTCGCCGGTGCCACATGCCGATATCGTCACCACCACCACGCACAAGACGCTGCGTGGGCCCAGGGCGGGGATGGTCCTTTGCCGCCAGGAACTGGCAGCGACGGTCGACAAGATTGTCTTGCCGGGAATCCAGGGCGGACCGCTGGTGCATATCATCGCGGCCAAGGCAGTATGCTTCAAGGAAGCACTACAGCCGTCATTCAAGGATTATGCGCGGCAGGTTGTCGCCAACGCGCGGGCGCTGGCCGGCAAACTGATGCAAGATGGCTTCCGCATCATCTCCGGCGGAACTGACACTCACCTGATGCTGATCGACGTCTTTGCCAAGGGTATGCTCGGCAGCGAGGCGGAAAACGCCCTTGGCCAGGCCGGCATGACGGTCAACAAGAACGCCATTCCCTTTGATACGAATCCTCCTCTCAGGCCCAGCGGCATCCGCATCGGCACCCCGGCGCTGACCACCCGGGGAATGAAAGAGCCGGAGATGATCCAGACCGGCGCGTGGATCACGCAGGCCCTCAACAACCACAAAGATCCGCAGGTGCTCAGCCGGATACGTAAGCAGGTGCTTGAGTTGGCGGATGCTTTTCCTCTTTATCCTGAGCTGCGCGAGACCGTCGGAGCGCTTTAAGGACGATTCAAGTCGCAATTTGAACCAGGGCAGGAGCACATTGGATGCTGCTCCTGCGGACGTTGCCTGAAACTGAGGAATTAAGGCTTTAATCCGTGGCCCTCAGCCCTCCTTTTGACCCCAGGTTGCTTCTAACCGGGAAGAAGTGATCAGGTGGGTCTGGCGTGGTACTGCAAATAACATTTCTGGGATGCTTTCTCTGTTTAGTCGCCAATATGGCGGCCGCGCAGGCGAGTGCGACGTCGCGCGACGTGAACAACATTGTCCAGGGAATGATGACCGCGCAGCAGGAAAACAAAGCGCGGATCCGGCCTGTCACTATCAAACGCGACTACCGTTTGCTGGATAAACAAGACGTGGCCAAGGCCCAAATGGTGGCCAACATCACTCTTCTGCCGCCAGACGACCAGCAAAACCAGAGCCAGCAATACCAGATCGAAAGCAGCAGCGGCGGCATGGGTGAAAAAGTGCTGCGTGACATCCTGAGCAAGGAAACTGAATCGGCAAAGGACGCGCAAAAGAGAGACATTTCGCCGGACAATTATGAGTTCACGCTCCTGGGGGAGGAGACGCTCAATGGCCGGCGATGCTACTTGCTGGGAATGAACCCAAAGCGCGACGCCAAAGACCTGATGCGGGGCAAGGTCTGGGTGGACGCCGAGAATTACAACATCCATCGTATTGAAGGCAGCCCGGTGAAAAACCCCTCGTGGTGGATCCACGATCTTTACATTCTGATGAGCTTTGCTGAAGTTGACGGCATGTGGATGCGTACATTCACGCATGCTGTCGCCAATGTCCGGTTCAAAGGAAAGTATTCCATGGACTCCCGCGACGTTGAGTATCGTCCCATAGTTCAGACCGCTTCCAGATCGCACCATCGCAACTCCGGCATCCTGGCTGGAGCAGCAATTCGTCCATAAGATAAAAATCTGTCGATTGTTTAGCCTGCCGGCCGGTTCCATGCGCTGGCGTGCATACCTTTACTCTTTGTAGAATCCCTGTTCGGTCCACCAGGGGGTCCAGCATGAAATTGAGGAGAACAATCTTCGTCGTCTCAGCCTTTCTGATTGTGTGCACGGCATGGGGACAAAAGGCGTCCAGCCCAGCTCATCAAGATGAGAAAGCTGACTGGACCTTTGCCGTTGCCGGTGACTCGCGCAACTGCGGAGACGTGGTGATGCCGGAAATCGCCGCCGCGGCGGCAAACGAGCACGCCGCATTTTATTGGCATCTCGGAGATCTTCGCCTGATCTCTGGGGTCGACGAAGATTATCAGCACGAACCGGAGCATCGCGGCCAGACGATCACACGGGATGCATACCTCAAGGACGCGTGGGACGACTTCATCAAGAGCCAGCTTGCTCCTTTCGGCTCCATGCCGATCTTCGTCGGCATTGGCAACCACGAAACCATCCCGCCCAGGACCCGCGATGACTTTGTGGCGAAATTCGTGAAATGGCTGGATGATCCTGTAATCAGGAAACAACGGCTCAAGGACAATCCGGCAGATAGCGCGCCCAAAACTTACTTCCACTGGATACAAGGTGGGGTGGATTTCGTTTACCTGGACAACGCCACACAGGACCAGTTCTCGGCGGAGCAGATGAGCTGGCTGGAAGGGCTGATCCAGCGCGCGGCCGGAAATTCTGACGTTAAAGCCGTGGTGGTGGGGATGCACGCTGCGCTGCCTGACAGCGTTGCCCGCGGCCACAGCATGAGTGACTGGCCCGCAGGCACGGAGAGCGGCCGGCGCGTTTATCTCGACCTGCTGGCGTTCACCCAGAAGACGCACAAGCATGTTTACCTGCTGGCGAGCCACTCCCATTTCATCATGAGTGGAATTTTCAACTCCGATTACTGGCATTCACACGGCGGCGAACTGCCCGGCTGGATCGTGGGAACGGGCGGAGCGATCCGCTATGCCCTGCCTCCCGACGCGCCGCGCGCCAAAGAAGCGCGCACGCAGGTCTATGGGTTTCTGCTGGGCACCGTCCACGGCAATGGTGAGATTGAATTCGCGTTCAAAGAAGTGATGCGGCCTGACGTTCCGGAAAAGGTGCTGCAGCGCTATACGCCGGAGTTCGTGAATTACTGCTTTGAGAAGAACACCGCGTTTACCCGGACCACGGAAGCGCCGGAGCGCCGGCCGGAATAAGAGAAGCCCAGCTTATAGCAGCATCCCGGTGCGGCCCCAACGCGTGCGGGTAAGGAAATTTTCGGCGATGGAGGCGTAGAAGGAAACTCGATGCGCGGGATTCTCGTCGAGCCAGCGTGACGTGGGCGCGTCATAAGACCAGTAGACAAAAATCGGCGAGCCGATCACGTTCGGTATCGGCACAAATCCCCAGTCGCGGCTGTCACTGGAGTTGTCACGGTTATCGCCCATCACAAAAAGATTGCCTTCCGGCACCACCGTTGGTCCCCAGCTTTCCTGCGGACTGTGCACCGGCGCATGGTGCACCGCGTACGGCTCTTTCACCGGTTCTGAGTTCACAAAGAGAATACCGTTGCGGATTTCCACGCGATCGCCGCCGACCGCAGCCAC